>JAKFCR010000372.1:0-4956 GCA_036676545.1 Aeromicrobium sp.
GTGGCCGTCACATCGCCGATCACCGGGGCAACGTTGGCCGCTGTCCAGCTGAACGTCTGAGTCGCGTCGGCATGCTCGCCGTCGGATGCCGTGACCGTGACGGTGCCAGAGGCGTCGTCCGTCGTCGTGTGACTCCAGCTGAACGTTCCGTCGCCGTTGTCAGTGAACGTTCCGGCGTCGGTTGCGCCGATGCTGAGGGTCAGACTGCTGTCGCCATCCTGATCGGTGAACGAACCGGAGGTCGACGGGTTGCCTGGGGTGCCCTCGTTTCCTTCGGCGTCGCCGGCCTGGTCGCCGACCGCTGGCGCAAAGGAGTTGGGGTCGCAAGCGTCTCCGAGGTTGTCACTGCCAACACCCGTACTGTCCGCATTGGCCTGATCGGCGTTGGAGACGAGCGGGCAGTTGTCCACCTCGTTGAGAACCCCATCACCATCAAGGTCCGGGTCGCACGCATCACCAATGTCGTCGCCGTCCAGATCAGCCTGATCGGAATTGACATCGACGGGGCAATTGTCCGCGGCGTTGAGAACACCATCTCCATCGATATCCGGGTCACACGCATCACCAACGTCGTCGCCGTCCACATCAGCCTGACCGGCGTTGACGTCAACCGGGCAATTGTCCTCAGCGTCGAGAACACCATCACCATCCGTGTCTGGGTCGCAAGCATCGCCAAGACCGTCGCCGTCCAGATCCGCCTGTCCAGCGTTGGAAACTAGGGGGCAATTGTCCGATACGTCGTTGATGCCGTCGCCGTCACCATCAGCCGGAGGCGGCGGCGCGTCACACGCGTCGCCAATGTCGTCGCCGTCGGTGTCGAGCTGCGTCGGATTTGCCACATTCGGGCAGTTGTCCTCGGCGTCAGCAATCCCATCGCCGTCGGTGTCAGCCAGGACGACCAGCGTCCACGAGGCGTTGTTTCCGACATAGTTACCAACGTTGTCAGCAGTCGTGACACTGATCGCATGACCCGCACTGAGAGTCGAGGAAGTGAAAACCACCGCCTGCGAGTTGGCCGTACCGCACGAACTGAACACCAGGGTGGCGGGAGTCGCGGTCACACCGGCAGGCTTGGTGATTGTGACGGTGACAGGTGACGAGGACGTCGCATCGCAACCGGAGAGGCCACCAGAGGAGTTCTCAAAGATGTAGTAGTTGACGGTCGTCGAACCACCGCTGAGGATCGTCCGCGAGTCGACTCCACCGACGGTGGCGACATCGTCCCTCACCTGATCGGCGTGGGCGAGCCCACCCATCGCAAGCACAAGTGCTGCGGCGACCGCGACAACGGCGCTTGGCCTGCGGATGCCTGACGTCAGACGGAACATGTGCGACTCCTCGATCGGGAACTGCGGGTCTTCACTGCAGCTCCCGGCGGCCGGTACGAACTCCCTCGTGATCCGACCACACCTGCACATTAAGGGTGATCTTCGAACTTTAGAGTTCGCGCCCCGATCCCGGGAATGGCTCAACTGAGCCAGTTTCGCCTGGTCATTCCAGCACGAGAAGCAGGTCTCCGCCTTCGGCTTGGCGGGTGCCGGTGATGACGAGTCGCGCCACTGTGCCGGCCTTCGGAGCGGTGATCGCGGCCTCCATCTTCATGGCCTCGATCGTGGCGACGGTCTGCCCAGCTTCGACCTTGTCGCCCTCAGCGACCGAAGGGCTGACGACCCCGGCGAAGGGTACGGCGATGTGCTGGGGATTGGCGGTGTCGGCCTTCTCCGACGAGGCGACCTTGGAGTCGACCGAGCGGTCACGCACCTCGATCGGGCGCAGCTGGCCGTTGATCGTGCCGAGCACATTGCGAATGCCGCGCTCGTCGGCCTCGCCGATGGCTTCGACGCCGAACAGCAACAGGTTGCCCTCGGAGATCTCGACCTCGGTCTCCTTGTCAGTGCGCAGTCCGTAGAAGAAGGCTCTGGTCGGCACGACCGAGAGGTCGCCGTACTGCTGGCGCGCTGAGTCGAAGTCCTCGGTCGGCCCGGGGAACAGCAGCCGGTTGAGCGTATGGCGACGATCGACCTTGAGCCCATCGCGATCGTCGTCGTCGAGCTCGGTGACACGCACCTTGGTCTTGCGACCCTCGAGTGCCTTGGTGCGGAACGGCTCGGGCCAACCGCCGGGCGGATCGCCGAGCTCACCCGAAAGGAAGCCGATGACTGACTCGGGGATGTCGAAGGAGGCAGGATCGTCGGCGAATGCCTCGGGATCAGCGCCCACAGCGACGAGGTGCAATGCCAGATCGCCGACCACCTTTGACGACGGCGTCACCTTGACGATGTTGCCGAGGATGTCGTTCGCCGCGGCGTACATGTCCTCGATCTGCTCGAACTTCTCGCCGAGTCCCAGGGCGATGGCCTGCTGGCGGAGGTTGGAGAGCTGGCCGCCGGGGATCTCGTGGCGGTAGACGCGGCCCGTCGGCGCCGGAAGTCCGGACTCGAATGGTGCGTAGACCCGGCGTACGGCTTCCCAGTAGGGCTCGAGTGCGTTGATCGCATCGATGTCGAGCCCGGTCTCGCGCGGCGAGAAGTCGGTCGCGGCCACCAGCGCTGACATCGACGGCTGGCTCGTCGTGCCAGCCAGCGCGGCCGAGGCGACGTCGACCGCGTCCACTCCCGCCTCGATCGCGGCGACCAGTGTCGCGAGCTGGCCGCCAGCCGTGTCGTGCGTATGCAGATGAACGGGCAAGTCGAAACGCTCGCGCAGTGCGGTGACGAGCGTACGAGCGGCGGGTGCCCGCAGCAGTCCCGCCATGTCCTTGATCGCCAGTACGTGGGCGCCAGCCTCCACAATGCTGTCGGCCAGGTGGAGGTAGTAGTCGAGCGTGTAGAGCTGCTCGGCCGGGTTGGACAGATCGCCGGTGTAGCAGAGCGCCACCTCGGCGATCGTCGTCCCGGTCTCGCGTACAGCCTCGATCGCGGGACGCATCTGGTCGACGTCATTGAGGGCGTCGAAGATGCGGAAGATGTCGATGCCAGTCTCGGCAGCCTCTTCGACGAAGGCACTAGTGACCTCGGTCGGATAGGGCGTGTAGCCAACCGTGTTGCGCCCACGCAGCAGCATCTGCAGGCAGATGTTGGGCGCCGCCTCCCGCATCGCGGCGAGGCGCTCCCACGGATCTTCCTTGAGGAACCGCAGTGCCACGTCATACGTCGCGCCGCCCCACGCCTCGATCGACAGCAGTTGCGGGATCATCCGCGCCACGTGAGGAGCAACGGCCACGAGGTCGTGCGTACGCACGCGGGTGGCGAGCAGCGACTGGTGCGCGTCGCGGAACGTGGTGTCGGTGACGCCGACAGTCTCGCGCTCGCGAAGCGCCGACGCGAAGCCCTCGGGCCCGAGCTCAGTCAGCAGCTGCCGAGACCCGTCGGGAGGCGTAGCCGCGAGATCGATCTTCGGGAGCTTCGAGCCCGGGAACACCTTGGTGGGCGATTTGCCGTGCGGCTTGTTGACCGTCACGTCGGCGAGCCAGGACAGGATCTTGTCGGCCGGATCGGTCGTGACCTGCGCATCGAGGAGCTCGGGGTGCTCGTCGATGAACGTCGTCGTCACGCCGCCGTCACGGAAGTCGGCGTTGGCAAGCACACCCTTGAGGAAGGTGATGTTGGTCGAGACGCCGCCGACGTGGAACTCGCCGAGCGCCCGCTCCGCCCGGCCGACTGCGGTCGCGAAGTCACGTCCGCGGCAGGTCAGCTTGGACAGCATCGAGTCGAAGTGCGCGCTGATCGTGGCACCGGTGTAGACCGTGCCGCCGTCCAGTCGTACGCCCGGACCACCCGGCGAGCGGTAAGACGTGATCTGGCCGGTGTCGGGGCGGAACCCGTTGGACGGGTCCTCCGTCGTGATGCGGCACTGCAGGGCGAAGCCCCGGGCCTTGATGTTCTCCTGCACGTCGAGCTCGAGGTCGGCAAGCGTCTCACCAGCGGCGATGCGCATCTGCGCCTGCACGAGGTCGACGTTGGTGACCTCTTCGGTCACGGTGTGCTCGACCTGGATGCGCGGGTTCATCTCGATGAAGACGTAACGGCCGTCCTTGCCGAGCAGGAACTCGACGGTGCCGGCGCACGAGTAGTTGATCGACTCGGCGAACCGTACGGCGTCTGCACACATCGCCTTGCGGATGTCGCGATCAAGGTCCGGCGCGGGGGCGATCTCGACGACCTTCTGGTGACGGCGCTGCACCGAGCAGTCGCGCTCACGGAGATGGACGACATTGCCCCGATGGTCGGCGAGGATCTGCACCTCGATATGCCGCGCATCGACGACGGCTTCCTCGATGAAGCAGGTCGGATCGCCGAACGCACCGTCCGCCTCGCGCATCGCGGCCTCGATCGACTCGCGCAGGATCGCGGGGTCATCGACACGACGCATTCCGCGCCCGCCACCGCCCGCGACGGCCTTCACGAACAGCGGGTAGTTAAGCGAGTCCGCAGCCGACATCAGCTCATCGACATCAGCCGACGGTTCGACCGAGTTGAGCGTCGGCACTCCGGCTGCCTTGGCGGCGGCAATCGCTCGCGCCTTGTTGCCGGTGAGCTCGAGCACTTCCTTGGCGGGTCCGATGAACGTGATGCCAGCTGCCTGGCAGGCCTCGGCGAGGTCGGGATTCTCCGACAGGAAGCCGTAGCCGGGATAGATCGCATCGGCACCGGCCTTGACGGCAGTGTCGACAATCGCCTGGGGATCCAGATAGGCGCGGACCGGATGTCCCACCTCGCCGATCTCGTACGCCTCGTCGGCTCGTACGCGGTGCTCTGAACCGCGGTCCTCGACCGGGAAGACGGCCACTGTTTGCGCACCAAGCTCGCGGGCGGCACGGAATGCGCGAATCGCGATCTCGCCGCGATTGGCCACGAGGATCTTCTGGAACACAGGACCATCCAAGCTCGGAGTGAACGGAGCTCCAACCTATCGTCCGAATGTCACGACCAGATTGCGAGGGAACCCTCACGTTTG
>JAKFCR010000373.1:0-3050 GCA_036676545.1 Aeromicrobium sp.
CGAGAACCTGCCGTGGGCCGCAATCCACGAGAACTTCGACGAGATCACCTCGAGCGCCTACAGCGTCAGCATGTTCACCGACTGGGGCGATGGGGCGAGCACGGTCTGGTTGAAGTCTCGCGGTGACGTGCGTACAGATCTCTTCGACGCGACACCCGCGACCGCTGGCCTGCACCCGCTCCCTGGCCTCTCAGGGGAGTTCACGACGCAGCAGCTCGGCCAGCCCGGACCGTGGTGGGACCGACTCCCCCACTTCCGGCTCGAGTTCACGCCGAGCAACGGCGAGGAGCTGCAGACCGAGTACCTGATGCCGCGCGCCCACGCACTCCAGGCGATCGATGCCGTACGAGCGCTCGCTGATCAAATTCAGAAGTTGCTGCTGGTCTCGGAGATCCGGTCGATCGCCGCCGATAACCTGTGGCTCAGCCCAAGCCACGACGTCGACTGCATCGCGCTCCACTTCACCTGGCGTCAGGACATCCCGGGCGTGACAGCGTTCCTGCCTACGCTCGACGACACTCTTGCACCCTTCGCTGCGAGACCGCACTGGGGCAAGCTCTTCGAGACAACGCCGGAAAGGCTCCGCGCTGCGTACCCGAAGCTCGGTCAGTTCCGCGAGCTCGTTGAGCGGTCAGACCCGACCGGCAGGTTCGCGAACGAGCTGACTAGTCAGTGGCTCGGGCGCTGACCTTGCGCGACACGATGGATCCCCAGATCGCTGCAAACGCGAACATGATGAGCGAGTAGACAGCGGCCGGAATCGAGATCTCGGTGCTGTCGAGCACTTCGACGGCGATGAAGATGGCGAGCGTTCCGTTGTGCACGCCGATCTCCATGGACGAGGCGATCGCCTGCTTCTCGATGATGCCGAGCGCCTTGGGCACGTAGTAGCCCACGACCAGGCTGATCGCGCAGAAGAGAGCAGCCGCAACGCCAGCATCCGCAAGGTAGTCGCCGAGATTGTCCTTCTGGTCGAGCAGGATGCCGGCGACGAGAACCGCGAGGATCACGGCCGAGCCGATGCGTACGGGCTTCTCCATGCGCTCGGCAAACTCCGGCTTGCGCGAGCGTACGAGCATGCCCAGCACGGTCGGACCGAGCACTATGACGAACACCTCGACGACCTTGCTGAACGGCAGGTTCACGTCGTCTTGACGGTCGAAGTACGTGATGGCGAGGTTGGTGATAATCGGCAGGGTGAAGATCGCGATGATCGAGTTGACCGCCGTCAGTGTCACGTTGAGTGCAACATCGCCGCGGAACAGGTGGCTGAACAGGTTGGCGGTCGTGCCGCCGGGGGATGCCGCGAGCAGCATCATGCCGATGCCGAGAAGCGCAGGCAGGTCGAGGAGCAGCACAAGTCCGAAGCAGATCGCCGGCAGCAGGATCAGCTGGCAGGCGAGCGCGACGATGACCGCGCGAGGGTGCTGGCGCACCCGCCGGAAGTCATCGACGGTCAGCGACAGGCCGAGGCCGAACATGATGATGCCGAGGGCAATCGGCAGGCCAACTGTGGTGAGCGCGGAGTCCATCCGGTCACACTAGGCGCGACCCGGGGTCATTCGGAGGCGAGCTCGAAATCATCGAAGTCGAAGCCAGGCGACACCAGGCAGCTGACGAGTGCGTCGTGCTCGGCGGGGCGCGTTCGCTGCCACACATCGGCCGGCACCAGCAGCTGTGGCAGCTCGCCGGCGTCAAGGTCAAGACCCACGACGTATGCCTCGCCTCGCCCCGGCTCGGCGCCGAACCCACCCAGCTCGATCACGACGGCTCCCTCGTGTGCGAGCCAGAACTCGTCGGACGAGACCCGGTGCCAAGCCGAGGACTCGCCGGTCGGCAGCAGGAAGTAGATCAGCGTCGCGGTGGGGCGCACACGGCCGTCCGGCAAGGTGACCTCGACGGGAGAGACCCAGGTCTGGCGGTACCAACCACCTTCAGGGTGCGGCTCGAGGTCGAGCTCTTCAGCGAGCGGCGGGCGAGTCACAGCGCAGCCTCGATCTCGGGGATGCGCTCTCGGAATGCGGCAACTCGATCGCGCGTACGTTGTGGCTCTCCGACCTTCGCGAGGTTGAGGAAGCCTTCGTCGCCGCGGGCCTGCCCCGCCTCGATGCGGTCAGCAGCGGTCGACATACGTCGTATGACGGCGTCCAGGACCGTCATCGGCCCCCACTCGCCGTACGCGTCGACGAGCAGATCGAGCCGGCGCGCGAGATCGTCGATCGGGATCTCGCGATAGAGCGGTATCGCTGTCCACGCCAAGAAGGCAAGGTCGTCGATTGGCTGCCCAGGCCCAGCCATGTCCCAGTCGATCATCGCGACGAAGTGTCCGCTCTGGATGATCCAGTTGTAGGCGCCCGGGTCGTTGTGGCAGATGATCTCGTCGGCGCCGAGCTCGACCTCACCCGCCGCCCGCCAGACGCGAATCCCTTCAGGGCGGAATCCCTCAACGAGATCGTGATAGTCGCGCAGCCAGCTGACCGCTTCGACGAGCACGCTGTCGAGGACTACCTCTTGGTCGACCGGCACACCTCGACCCTCGACGTATTCGAGGATCTCGCGCCCGTCCTCGTCAAGACCTTGGAGCTCAGGGATGCCGCGCAGGCCATTGTCGTGCAGGTAGGTCAGGAGCTCGTGGACGGCAGGAGTCCATGGCCCGGTCGGCCGACGAACGGTGCGCCCCATGCGCGTCGCGCCGCCGACCGCGCCGGGGAGGTGCTCTGGATCCTCGGAGTCGCGTGGCACGCTTTCATCGTGGCACATTCGCACTCGCACTCCTCAGCCCCTGACAACGGACCCCCTCGACGAGCACTCGCAGCCGTGCTGACTGTCGTCGTCCTGGCAATCGCCGCCGGCGCCATCGCGGCCATGGTGGTGTTGTGGCCGAATTCCGACGACGTCCCAAAGGGTGCCAACCCGTACAGCGGCGAGGGCGTGAGCACGGTATTCGCAACCGTCACCAGCGTCGAGCCGTTCGACTGCAATAGCGGCGGCGAAGGCCCTGACAACACCCAAGAGGTTTTGGGCTCGTGCGCCCACGTCGGCGTCGACGT
>JAKFCR010000374.1:0-10755 GCA_036676545.1 Aeromicrobium sp.
CCCCCAAAACGCGCCGAGGAGGCAATCTTTCGATGTCGAGCGACTCGCCCTTCGTGCACTTGCATGTGCACACGGAGTACTCGATGTTGGACGGCCACGCGCTGCTCGACCCGCTGTTCGAGCGCACTGCAGAGCTCGGAATGTCTGCAATTGCAATGACTGATCACGGCAACCTGCACGGTGCCTACGACTTCTGGGCCAAGGGCCGACAGCACGGGGTCAAGCCGATCATCGGCATGGAGGCCTACCTCGCTCCCAACATCTCCCGGCACGAGAAGAAGGCCGTGCAGTGGAACAAGGGCGGCGAGGACGACATCTCGGGACGCGGCGCCTACACGCACATGACGCTGCTGTCGGAGTCGACCGAGGGGATGCATAATCTCTTCCGCATTGCGTCCTACGCCAGCCTCGAAGGGCAGTACCGCAAGCCCCGCGCTGACCGCGAGCTGCTGCAGCAATACGGCAAGGGCATCATCGCCACGACGGGCTGCCCGTCGGGCGAGATCCAGACCTGGTTGCGCATTGGCAACTACGAGAAGGCGCGTGCTTCGGCAGCCGAGTTCCAGGACATCTTCGGCAAGGAGAACTTCTTCCTCGAGCTTATGGAGCACGGTCTCGAGATCGAGGCACGCGTACGTGATGGACTGCTCAAGCTCAAAGCCGATCTCGGACTCCCGGTCATCGCCACCAACGACTCGCACTACGTGTCGCCCGAGGACGTCGAAGCGCACGACGCGCTGCTCTGCATCGGCACCGGCACCACGCTGGGAGATCCCAAGCGGTTCAAGCTCGACGGCGGCGGCTACTACATCAAGTCCGCCAAGGAGATGCGCGATCTCTGGGAGGACCGGTTCGACCTCAAGGAAGCCTGCGACAACACCCTGCTCATCGCCGAGCGGTGCAATGTCGAGTTCGCGGAGTCCAACGGTGGCTACATGGCGCGCTTCGAGGTGCCTGCTGGCGAGACCGAGGAGAGCTGGTTCGTCAAGGAAGTCTGGAAGGGCATCGAGTCGCGCTATCCAGGCGATGCGCTGACCCCCGAAGTGCGCGCCCGAACCGAGTACGAGCTCGAGGTCGTACGCGACAAGGGCTACTGCGGCTACTACCTCGTGGTCGCCGACTTCATCAACTGGGCCAAGGACAATGGCATCCGCGTCGGCCCCGGGCGCGGTTCCGGAGCTGGCTCGATCGCCGCTTATGCGCTGCGCATCACCGACCTGTGCCCGCTCACTCACGGCCTCATCTTCGAACGGTTCCTCAACCCTGAGCGCCCGTCGATGCCCGACTTCGACATCGACTTCGACGAGCGCCGCCGCGGCGAGGTGATCCGCTACGTCAGCAACAAGTACGGCGAGGAGCGCGTCGCCCAGATCGCCACGTTCGGCCGGCTCAAGGCCAAGGCCGCAATCAAGGACGCCAACCGGGTACTCGACTACCCGTTCGCGATGGGGGAGCGCATCACCAAGACGTTGCCGCCCGACATCATGGGCAAGGGCGTCGCGCTCAAGGACATCTTCGACAAGACCAACAAGCGTTACGGCGACGGCTCTGAGTTCCGGGCTCTGCACGAAGCCGACGCCGAGGTGCGCAAGATCTACGAGACCGCGCTTGGTCTCGAGGGTCAGATCCGCCAGTGGGGCGTGCACGCTGCCGGCGTGATCATGTCCAGCGATCCGCTGATCGACATCATCCCGATCATGAAGCGTGACCAGGATGGCGCGGTCATCACGCAGTTCGACTACCCGATGTGCGAGGCGCTCGGGCTGGTCAAGATGGACTTCCTCGGGCTTCGCAACCTCACTGTGCTCGACGACGCGCTCGCCAACATCAAGCGCAATCGCGACGTCGATCTGGTGCTCGAGGACCTCACCTTCGACGACCCTGCGACGTACGAGCTGCTTTCTCGCGGTGACACGCTCGGTGTGTTCCAGCTCGATGGTGGTCCGATGCGTGCGCTCCTGCGGAGCATGAAGCCCGACAAGTTCGAGGACATCTCGGCCGTGGGTGCGCTCTACCGCCCGGGCCCGATGGGCGCCGACTCGCACAACAAGTACGCGCATCGCAAGAACGGTCGCGAGCCGATCGACCCGATCCACCCTGAGCTCGAGAAGCCGCTGGAGAAGGTGCTCGGCGAGACGTACGGCCTGATCGTCTATCAGGAGCAGGTGATGGAGATCGCCCAGGTGCTGGCCGGCTTCAGCCTCGGTCAAGCCGACAACCTGCGGCGCGCGATGGGCAAGAAGAAGAAGTCCGAGCTCGACAAGCTCTACGCAGGCTTCGAAGCAGGCATGTTCGAGCGCGGCTATTCCGCCAAGGCGGTCAAGACGCTGTGGGAGATCCTGCTCCCGTTCTCCGACTACGCCTTCAACAAGGCGCACTCGGCGGCATACGGAGTCATCTCCTACTGGACGGCCTACCTCAAGGCCAACTACCCGGCCGAATACATGGCGGCACTGCTCACCAGCACCCGCGTCGACAAGGACAAGTCGGCGATCTACCTCAACGAGTGCCGCCGCATGGGCATCAAGGTGCTTCCGCCGGACGTCAATGAGTCGGTCTCCAACTTCGCCTCCGTCGGCCCCGACATCCGCTTTGGACTCGGCGCCATCCGCAACATTGGCGAGCACGTGGTTGCCGGCATCGTCGAGGCCCGCACCGGCGGTGCCTATTCCGACTTCAACGACTTCCTCAGCAAGGTGCCGACTCATGTCTGCAACAAACGTGTCCTCGACTCGCTGATCAGGGCCGGTGCATTCGATTCGTTGGGCCATCGCCGGCGTGCTCTGGTGTCCGTCGCCGAGGAGGGTGTCGATCTCTACATCGACCTCAAACGACAGGCAGCGATCGGACAGGACTCACTTTTCGGTGGCGGCGATGACGTCTTCAGTGGCGGAGCCATCGAGGTTCCCGGTTCGATGCCGGAATGGGACAAGACGCAGCTGCTGGCCTACGAGCGCGACATGTTGGGTCTCTACGTCTCCGACCACCCGCTGCAGGGCTTGGAGCACGTGCTCAAGGCCAGCAGCGACTGCACTGTCGGCGAGCTGCTGACCGACCTCGAACGACCGGACGGCAGCACCGTACGCATTTGCGGACTCATCACCGGCGTCCAGCGGCGTATGAGCAAGAAGGGCGACAGCTGGGCCTCGGTAACCCTGGAGGATCTCGAGGGTGGCATCGAGGTGATGGTCTTCCCAGGCGCCTATCAGCTCGCAGTTCCGGTGCTCATCCCCGACACGATCGTCGTCGTCAAGGGCCGCATCCGGCGCAACGACGATGGCATCGAGATCAACGCCCTCGAGGTGACCATGCCGGCGATGGGTGACGGCCGACCCGACACGCCGCTGCAGGTCAGCCTGCCGGTCGCGCGATGCACGCCCGACACGATCGCTTCGTTCAAGCAGGTGCTCGGCGCACATCCCGGTACGGCCGAGGTGCACCTGCGACTGATCGGCAACGGCACGACCAAGGTCATGCGGCTCGATGACACCCTGCGGGTCGCTCATTCGTCGTCGCTGATCGCCGATCTCAAAGAGCTGCTGGGTCCCCATTGTCTGTCATGAAGCTGTGGGTCTCGGTCGTCGCAATGCTGCTGCTGGGTGTTGCAGCGGGTGCCGTGTGGCAGTGGCAAGCCAATCCGGCCGAGTGGGAGGTGCGCGCCGACGGCAGCATCGTGCTGACTGAGATCGCTGCCCGCGACCAGTTCGGGGTCATTGTCGTGTTCGTCATCGCCGGTGCGATTGTGTCGCTGATCTGGGGATTTGCGACCACCGTTGCGCTGCGTGACCTCGGTTGGCGCCTCACCCCGTTCGTGATCCTCACGACCCTCGTTGCCGCTGTGATCGCCTGGCAGGTGGGAGTGGCACTGGGTCCTGAAGGGCCACAGGCCGCCGTCGATCCGAACGTCGGCGACTTCCTGCCGTCCAAGCTCGAGATCGACAGCATTCCGCCATTCCTGGCTTGGCCGCTCTTCGGCATGCTCGGCGTGGTGCTGTCGACCTGGATGAGCAAAGAAGCTCCCGACCATGTCGGAGCGCACGAGCTCTAGCGTGCGAGTCTGGCCACCACGGCTGACGTCACGCGTACGAGGTCAGCCGGGTCGAGCTCGGCTTCCAACCCGCGTCGTCCGCCGGAGACGAACACCGTCGGCCACTTGGTGGACGACCGGTCGATGACCGTCGGGTGCTGGCGCTTCTGGCCGAACGGTGAGATGCCACCGATGACGTAGCCGGTCGCCCGTTGGGCCTGCGCCGTGTCGGCCATCTGCGCCTTCTTGCCGCCCAGCGCTTCGGCGAGAGCCTTCAGATCAAGGGAGCCCATGACCGGCACGATGCCGACGCACAGCTTGCCGTCGACCAGAGCCATGAGTGTCTTGAAGACACGGCCCGGGTCGACGCCCAGGGCCTCTGCAGCCTCCATGCCGAACGAGTCCGCGCGCGGGTCGTGGGTGTAGGAGTGAGTGGTGAACGCGACATCGGCGCGATGGAGCGCGACGAAGGCCGGCGTCGCATCGTTGGGCTTCCCGTTGGCTCCCACACGTTCACCATAGACTTGCCGACGTGATGCGCCGCCTCGATGCGAGGAAACTCAGTCCAACTCCCGACGAAAGTCAGGGGGTCTATCGCGCTGCCGTCCCGCGCGCGGCACTCGACGTCGAGCAGGCGCTCGCGACGGTCCGCCCGATCTGTGACGATGTCCGTGATCGTGGGGTCGAAGCAGTGCTCGACGCCGGCGAGAAGTTCGACGGCGTACGCCCTGCCGAGCTCAGGGTTCCCGCCGCAGCGTTGGCCGATGCGCTCGCCGACCTCGACCCGGTCGTCCGCGCCGCGCTCGAGGAATCCGTACGCCGACTCCGCCAGACCTGTGAGGCCGAGCTCGAGCAGACCATCGTCAGTGACGTCGCGCCCGGGGCTGTGGTCGAGCGCCGCATCGTCCCGATGCAGCGCGTCGGTCTGTACGTTCCGGGCGGTCTCGCTCCACTCGTGAGCACCGTCGTGATGAATGCGGTCCCGGCGCAGGTCGCAGGCGTACCAGGCATCGCACTGGCGAGCCCTCCGCAGAAGGAGTTCGGCGGACTTCCACACCCGACGATCCTTGCCGCGTGCGCGTTGCTCGGGATCGATGAGGTCTATGCCGCCGGCGGAGCACAGGCGCTCGCGATGTTCGCGTACGGCGCAGGGGAGTGCCGGGCAGTCAACCTGATCACGGGCCCCGGCAACATCTACGTCGCCGCCGCCAAGCGTCACTTGCAGAGCATCGTGAGCATCGATGCCGAGGCTGGACCCACCGAGATCGCGATCATCGCCGACGACACAACTGACGCTGCGTTCGTCGCTGCTGACCTGATCAGCCAGGCCGAGCATGACCCCATGGCTGCAAGCGTCCTGATCACCGACAGCGAGACGCTCGCCAGTCAGGTGGATGTCGAGCTTGAGTCGCAGGTCGCCCTCGCCAAGCACGGCGAACGCATCCGTACGGCGCTCACCGGCCAGCAGTCGGCGACGGTTCTCGTACGCGACATCGACCAAGCTGTTGACGTCGCGAATGCCTACGCGGCCGAGCACCTCGAGATCCAGACAGCTGACGCGGCGGCCGTGGCTGCGCGCATCGTCAACGCCGGAGCGATCTTCGTGGGCAACCACACCCCGGTCTCGCTCGGTGACTACGCCGCTGGGTCCAACCACGTGCTGCCGACGGCTGGTTGCGCATGCCACTCCTCGGGCCTGTCCGTACGTGCGTTCTGCCGCAACATGCACGTCGTGACCTACTCGGCCGATGCCCTGCGCGAGGTCGGCGACAACGTGGTCGCGCTCGCAGAGGCGGAGAACCTTCCATCGCACGGCACCGCCGTGTCGATCCGTACCTCTCGAGACGCGTAGTCATGCCACTTCCCGAGTGGGTGCCGATTCGCGACGACCTGCGCGGCTACGAGCCGTACGGTGCGCCGCAGATCCCGGACGTCATCAACCTCAACGTCAACGAGAACCCGTACGCCCCAAGCGCGCAGGTGGCTGCCGACATCGCAGATGCTGTCCGCATCGCCGCGAGTGGGCTCAATCGCTATCCGGATCGTGAAGCCACGGCGCTGCGCGCGGCGCTGGCCGACTATCTCGGACACGGACTGACTGCTGACCGCGTATGGGCGGCCAATGGCTCCAACGAGGTCATGTTGCAGGTCCTGCAGGCGTTCGGTGGTCCGGGACGTACGGCGCTGTCGTTCGCGCCGACGTACTCGATGTATCCCGAGTACGCCCGCGACACCCACACCCGCTGGGTCACGGGAACCCGCGACGAGGACTTCACGATTGACCTCGACCGCGCGCTGACGCTGATCGCCGCCGAGCAGCCCGATGTCGTCCTGCTGACGTCTCCCAACAACCCCACCGGCACGGCGCTGCCGCTGGACGCTGTACGGGCCGTCATGGAGGTCGCCCCGGGAGTCGTCGTCGTCGACGAGGCGTACGCGGAGTTCCGCCGGGCGGGCACGCCAACCGCGCTGGAAGTACTCGATGAGTTCCCGCGGCTGCTGGTCTCACGCACGATGAGCAAGGCCTTCGCGCTCGCCGGTGGACGGCTCGGGTATGTCGCCGCCGATGCGGCCATCATCGATGCCCTGCGAATCGTCAGGCTGCCCTATCACCTGTCCGCCGTCACCCAGGCGGTAGCGATCACGGCGCTCGCGCACAGTGACGAGCTGCTTGCCCGGGTCGACGAAATTCGCGCCTCCAGGGACGAGCTTGCGGACTGGTTGAAGGACCAAGGCCATGAGGTCGCCGACTCCGATGCGAACTTCATTTTGTTCGGCAGGTTCGCCGATCGACACGCCATTTGGCAGGGCCTGGTCGACCGCGGCGTCCTGATACGGGAGACTGGACCTGAAGGATGGTTGCGCGTGTCAGTCGGCACGCCAGCCGAAAACGCCGTTTTCCGACAATCACTACAGGAGGTGACCCGATGACGCGCACTGCTCGAATCGAACGGAAGACCTCTGAGTCGCATGTCGTCGTCGAGGTCGATCTCGACGGAACTGGCGTCAGTGACATCTCGACAGGTGTGGGTTTCTACGACCACATGCTGACCGCTTTTTCGCGTCACTCGCTGATCGACCTGACCGTACGGTCTGAGGGCGACATTCACATCGACGCGCACCACACGGTCGAGGACACCGCGATCTGCCTCGGACAAGCTCTGCGAGAGGCACTCGGCGACAAGATCGGCATTCGGCGCTACGGCGACGCGCTCGTGCCGCTTGACGAATCCATCGCGCAGGCCGTTGTCGACGTCTCCGGACGTCCCTACTTCGTCCACAGCGGCGAGCCCGATCGTCAGATCACGGCGATCATCGGTGGCCAGTACACCGGTGCGCTCACCGCACACGTCTTCGAGTCGATCGCGCACCACGCTGCGATCACCCTGCACGTACGCCTGTTGGACGGGCGCGATCCGCACCACATCGCGGAAGCGCAGTTCAAGGCCGTCGCACGTGCGCTGCGTGACGCCGTAGCGATCGATCCTCGCGAGTCAGGCATCCCCAGCACGAAGGGTGCTCTGTGACATCTCGGCGCCCTCGCGTCGCTGTCCTTGACTACGGTTCCGGCAATCTCCGATCCGCCATGCGCGCGGTCGAGCGTGCCGGGGCCGAAGCCGAGCTGACGAGCGACGCGAAGGTGGCCGCAGAGGCGGACGGTTTGCTGGTGCCCGGGGTTGGCGCGTACGCGGCGTGCATGGCTGGTCTGGTGTCGGTCGATGGCGTACGGATCATCGAGCGACGGCTCATCGCTTCCCGTCCGGTGCTCGGCATCTGTGTCGGCATGCAGGTGCTGTTCGGTGAGGGCATCGAGCACGGCGTGCGTACCGAGGGTTGCGGGGAGTGGCCTGGGGTCGTCGAGCGGCTCCAGGCGCCGATCGTGCCGCACATGGGCTGGAACACTGTCGTGCCCGGCGAGGGGACCCAGATGTTCTCGGGCGTCGAGGACGAACGGTTCTACTTCGTGCACTCGTACGGCGTACGCGACTGGGTGCTGTCGCAACCGCCTGCCCTCAAGCCGCCGGCAGTCACGTGGACGGACTACGGCAACGATCGCTTCGTGTCGGCTGTCGAGCACGGTCCGTTGTGGGCGACTCAGTTCCACCCGGAGAAGTCCGGCGACGCCGGAGCACAGCTCCTGCGCAACTGGCTCGCAACGCTCTGAGCCTGCACCGATACGCTGCTCCGGTGACTCTCGAACTTCTTCCCGCCGTTGACGTTGCTGATGGCCGGGCCGTGCGCCTGGTGCAGGGTGAGCTCGGCAGCGAGACCTCCTACGGATCTCCGCTTGACGCTGCACTCCAATGGCAGACCGATGGGGCCGAGTGGATCCACCTTGTGGACCTCGACGCGGCATTCGGCACCGGCTCCAACCGTGAGCTGCTCGCCGATGTTGTCGGTCGACTCGACGTCAAGGTCGAGCTCTCAGGCGGTATCCGCGACGATGCATCGCTCAAGGCTGCCCTTGCGACCGGCTGCACCCGCGTCAACCTCGGTACCGCAGCGCTTGAGGACCCGGAGTGGTGCGCCCAGGCGATCGCCACGTACGGCGACCAGATCGCCGTGGGACTCGACGTACGCGGGCACACGCTTGCTGCCCGTGGCTGGACGCAGGAAGGCGGCGACCTGTTCGAGGTGCTCGAGCGGCTGGAGCGAGATGGCTGCGAGCGCTACGTCGTCACCGACGTGACCAAAGACGGCACCCTGACCGGCCCCAACCTCGAGCTGCTGCGTGAAGTGTGTGCGGCCACCGAAAAGCCCGTAGTGGCTTCCGGTGGAGTGTCGAGCCTTGACGACCTGCGCGCGATCGCTGGATTGACCGGCCTCGGCGTGGAGGGCAGCATCGTCGGCAAGGCGCTGTATGCCGGTGCGTTCACGCTGCCGGAGGCGCTCTCAGCTGTGAAAGAGGTCTAATCTGTGACGGCATCGGACGACATCTGGGCGACGTTCTCTGCTGATCCGCGTACGTCTCCCACGCTGAAGGCGACCGATGCTGACCGTGATGCCCTGGGTGCTGTACTGCGTGAGGCGTTCGCCGACGGCCGCCTGACGTTGACGGAGTACGACAAGCGACTCGACGTCGCCCTGAGCGTCGGAACGCTCGGGGAGGTTCACGGGCTGATCGCAGACCTGGTCGCTGTTGCCGACGACTTCACGCCCAACCCAGTGGCCCTCGATCTGCAGCCCAAGGCTGTCGTGAAGTACGGCCGCGAGCTTCGCAATGCCCGCAACCGCTTCCTGTTCCTGACTGTCTCGTCCATCGCGATCTGGTTGGCCACGAGTCTTGCCGGGGCCCCCTGGTGGGCGATCTGGCCGATTATCCCGATCGTTGCCTCAGGGCTGAGCTACAAGTCGACGCGTGACAACGCCGCGACGCGAATCAAGGACATTGCCGACAACCTCGCCGAGACACGCCGAACAACCCGCGATCTCGATTAGCAACCGCTGCGCATCAGCTCGGGCTCGTCGCCGGAGGTGACCTCCATGAATGTCACCTTTGAGACGGGTTTGATCGAGTCGACCGTCGTGTCGCCGAACAGGAACCCGATGTGGTCGTCGCCGAGAGTGTGGATCACGCCAGCCTGGCCGAAGCCGAGCTCGGCAGGTTCGGAAACGTCGGGATAGGCAGCCTGGATCTCGGAGAGGGTGCTGCCGACACCGACGCCGGCTGAGGTTTTGGGTCCGCCGTCTCGTACGCCGAGCGAGGTGATGTTGCCGTCCTCGTCGGTGAGTACGTCGACACCGTCGTGCTCCTTCTTCCACTGCAGCTCGAACGTGCAGCCCGCAACCCCGTCGACGTCCGCGTCGAACATCCCGGTTGCGACCGCCTGCTCCTTGGTGATGCCGACGCTGACTCCGCCGATGCTGCCCGGACGTACGACGAACTCGGCCGGCTCGGTTGGAGCAGTCGTGGTTGTGGTCGTTGCGCTTGGTGTTGAGGTCGTCCCTGGTGGGGTCGGCTCGTCAGAATCGCCGCAGCCTGCAACAAGCAGGATCAGTGCAGCGGTCCCCACCAGTGCGCGGCGCATCAGCAGCCATCCCGGATCAGCTCGGGCTTGTCACCCTTGGTGACCTCCATGAAGACCACCTTCGACGACTCAGTCGCGTCGAACGCGTTCTCGTTGTAGAGGAACCCGAGATAGCGGTCGCCGACGACGACGTAGTTGCCGGACTGGTCGAACCCCGCTTCCTCAACCGGGGTGAGATCGGCGTAGGCGTCCTGTATCTGCGCAAGCGTGCTGCCAACCCCAATACCCTCCGCTGTCTTGGGAGTGGATTTGCTGATGCCGATCGAGACGATTTGGTCGGAGTCGTTCAGGAACACATCGAGACCCGCGCCGACTGACGGCTTCCACTCCAGGGGCGCGACACCGCGGCAGTCGTCGGCGCCATGGTCGACGTCGGTGTTGAAGAGTCCAGTGGCGGCGGCCTGTGCCTTCGACATGCCGACCATGGCCGCACCAACGCGGCCTGGTGCCACGACGAATTCCTCGCCCGCAGGCTCAGACTCCGTCGGCGTGGTGGCGGTGTCAGTCGTGGCGCTGGGCGTGGTGGGGGTCGCCGTTGCCTCGGGCGTGTCGTCGTCGCCACCACGGTTGAGCGCGAACACGAGCACCAGTCCGAAGACCAGAAGCATCGCGATCGCGGCAAGGGTGTGTTTCGCGTTCCATCCAGTCAGCATGCGTCGATGCTAGTGATTTGTGTGTCCGTATGGGCGGATACGCTCG
>JAKFCR010000375.1:0-16934 GCA_036676545.1 Aeromicrobium sp.
GAAGGGATTCGAACCCCTAACCTTCTGATCCGTAGTCAGATGCTCTATCCGTTGAGCTACGGGCGCTTGCCCCGAAGGGCCTCGCTGATTCTAGCGTGGCCCCGACTTGAGCGAAAATCCGGCCAGTCCGACCTGACATACCGATGACAATGTGACCATCTTCACCCGTCTCCGCCTAACCATGAAAGCGATGACTCTCGTACAGTCAGTTGATCGTCTTCGCCCGTCGGAGACGGAAAATCACACATCAGCTATCCCTGGCATCGATCCCGGGAAGTGCGAATCACCATCCCCTTGTTGATGGGGCTTGGTTCGCGATGCGCGAGAAGGAAAAGTTCACACATGTCTTTAGACACGACCACTACTTACCGTTCGACCTACGCCAAGCTCCAGAGCTGGGTTGACGAAGTAGCCGCCCTCACCAAGCCTTCCGAGATCTACTGGTGCGAGGGATCCCCTGAAGAGTGGGTCTCCATCACCGACAAGCTCGTCGAGGCAGGCACCTTCAAGCGTCTCAACGCCGAGAAGAAGCCCAACTCCTTCTACTGCGCATCTGATCCCAATGACGTGGCACGCGTCGAGGACCGCACCTACATCTGCTCCGTCGACGAGAAGGACGCCGGGCCCACCAACAACTGGATGGCGCCTGACGAGATGAAGAAGGTCATGACGGACCTCTACGACGGCTGCATGCAGGGCCGCACGATGTACGTCATCCCGTTCGTCATGGGACACCTTGAGTCCGACAACCCGATGTTCGGCATCGAGATCACCGACTCCGCATACGTCGTGGCTTCGATGACCGTCATGGCTCGCATCGGCAAGGACGTCCTCAACCAGATCGAGGAGACCGAGGCCGACTACGTCCCCGCACTCCACTCGTTCGGTGCTCCGCTGGCCGAAGGCCAGGCCGACGTCAAGTGGCCGTGCAACGACACCAAGTACATTGTGCAGTTCCCCGAAGAGCGCATGATCTGGTCGTTCGGTTCGTCGTACGGCGGAAACGCCCTCCTCGGCAAGAAGTGCTACGCGCTCCGCATCGCCTCGGTGATGGGCCGCGACAACGGCTGGATGGCCGAGCACATGCTGATCCTGAAGCTCACGAACCCGGAAGGCGTCGTCAAGTACATCGCCGCCGGCTTCCCGAGCGCGTGTGGCAAGACCAACCTCGCGATGGTCGAGCCGACCATCCCGGGCTGGAAGGTCGAGACGATCGGCGACGACATCGCCTGGATCCGGGTCGGTGCCGATGGCCGCCTCTACGCCGTCAACCCCGAGTTCGGTCTGTTCGGCGTTGCACCGGGCACCGGCTGGGACACCAACGCCAACGCGATGCGCACGATCGAGCAGGGCAACTCGGTGTTCACCAACGTTGCTCTGACCGACGACGGCGACATCTGGTGGGAGGGCATGACGGACGAGCCGCCGGCCCACCTGACGGACTGGAAGGGCAACGACTGGACCCCCGAGAGCGACCAGCTCTCGAGCCACGCCAACAGCCGCTTCTGTACCCCGATCAAGCAGTGCCCGATCCTGGCGGACGAGTACGACGACCCGAACGGTGTCCCGCTCGACGCGATCCTGTTCGGTGGCCGCCGCAAGACGACGATCCCCCTCGTCACCGAGGCCCGCGACTGGACCCACGGAACGTTCATGGGTGCGACGCTCTCCTCGGAGACCACCGCCGCAGCGACCGGCGCCGTCGGCGTTGTCCGCCGCGACCCGATGGCGATGCTGCCCTTCATCGGTTACGACGCCGGCGACTACTTCGGTCACTGGATCAACATGGCCAAGAACAACGACGAGTCGAAGTTCCCCAAGGTCTTCTACGTCAACTGGTTCCGTCGCGACGAAGACGGTGGCTTCCTGTGGCCCGGCTTCGGCGAGAACAGCCGCATACTCAAGTACGTCATCGACCGCGTCGAGGGCAAGGTCGAGGCACGCGAGACGCCGATCGGTCTCGTTCCGCCGGCCTCTTCGATCGACACGGACGGCCTCGACGTCACCACCGAGCAGCTGGAGAAGGCCCTCGCCGTCAACGTTGACGAGTGGAAGGCTGAGATCCCGCAGATCAACGAGTGGTTCGAGCAGTTCGGCGACACCCTGCCGGCCGTGCTCTGGACCGAGCTCGACGGCCTGAAGGCTCGCCTCGAAAGCTGATCAGCTTCAGAAGACCCCCACCGGCTCTGCTGGTGGGGGTCTTCTCGTTTTGCTAGCCACTAGAGTCGTCGCGTGATCATCGCCGCGCTGCTCGTGCTCGTGATGGGTCTGGCCACGGGGTTCGGGGCACGCGCCAACGCCAGCGTCACCGCTCCACTGGCGGCGCACTTTCCCGGTCTTCCCGAGTCATCCGGGCAGGCCAACCGGCTCAGGTTCCGCACCTGGGAACGCGAAGCGCTCGTCAGCGTGATCTTCGTGGTCGGCCTGATCCTGATAGACGCGGCGCCGTGGGCGGTGCTCCTGGTCGCGGTGATCAGCACGTTCGCGATTGCCGCCGGTACTCGCCGCCTCCACGACCAGGCCAAGGACGCCCGTGCGGTGACGCAGGCCATCGAGGCGTACGCGCCGCGAGTGGCGATCCCGTACGCCGGCAAGGTCGGCGTCCACGTCGGCATGTGGTCTCCATGGATCGATCGCACCGGCATCCCGTGGTGCGTCGTCGCCCGTACGCCAGCGGTCTTCCACCAGCTGGCGGCGATGTACGAGATCCCGATCGTCCAGGGTGACATCCCTGGGAGCGTCCGCGTGGCGTTCTACCCGCACGGAGCGTCGGCCAACGCTGCGTTCATCGAGACATCCGATGCGACCCACGTGTTCCTGGGGCACGGAGACAGCGACAAGCCGCTCAGCGCTTCGGAGCGCGTGCTGCAGTACGACCTGATCACCGTGGCCGGCCAGGCTGCGATCGATCGATTCGCCGCATCAGGCGTGCACGTGCCGGCCGAGAAGCTGCGCATCATCGGTCGCCCGCAGACCGAGGGCATCGTCCCGGCGACTGGCTCAGCGCCGAATCCCGCCACCGTTCTCTACGCGCCGACATGGAGGCATGCCGACGACACTCTCAATGTCTCGTCCCTCGCGGTCGCTGACAAGATCGTGCAAGAGCTGCTCGACCGCGGGTGCACCGTCCACTTCCGGCGCCATTTCGCCGGGGTCAACCACCTCGAGGCCGAGGCGATGATCGCCAACGTCAACCGCCTGCTCGCCGACGATGCGCAGGCGACGGGTCGCCCGCACCAGTGGGGTCCGGACGCCATGGACCGTCCACTGATCGATGCGTTCAACGACGCCGACATCATGGTTTCCGATGTCTCTGGCATCGTCGTCGACTTCATGGCGAGCATGAAACCCCTCGTCATGTACGCCGCACAATTCGCCGACGCTGATGCCTTCCGAGCGTCTCACCCGACGGCGACCGGCGCCTATGTCATCACCTCCGACCTCGCGTCACTCGGCTCGGCTCTCGACGATGCACTGGGCGACGATCCGCTCGCATCCGTACGAGCCCAGCAGGCGAGCTATTTCCTCGGCGGCGACGACCGCGCCAAGCCGGCCCAGCGTTTCATGGAACTGATCCACGAGCTCTCGGGCTAGGTCAGCAGGTTGGTGACCTGCCAGCCGAGGACGACTGCCCCGAGCACTCGCCGGTAGGGCGCATCCCCGCGTACGAGCTCATCGAGGCCCCACACGATGAGCGCGCCGGATCCGATCCATCGGAGCTCGCTGTCGACCTCGTCGTACGGGCTCCAGCGCAACGCGGTCGCGACGAAGAAGACCCACAGCGCCGGGTTGGGGAACTGGAAGAGCACCGGCTTGCCACTCTCCTCGTCCCGCACCCACCAGTCGAGACCCAACTCAATCCTCGGTCGTCGTCGGAGGTTCCGCGAGAGTCGCTGGTGGGTTCCCACCCAGTTCAGATCGCATGTCCCGCAGCTCTTGGCGGAGCGCCAGAATGTCCCGCCGCTGAACCGCTTCCGACTCAGCTTCGATCTCGCGGACTTGTTCGATCAGCCAGCTCGCGAGGGTCGCCGTCACAACGCCCAACAGCGCAACACCGACCACCATGAGCGCGATCGCAACGCACCGGCCCGTGGTCGTCACTGGATAGTGGTCGCCATATCCGACCGTTGAAAGTGTCGTCATCACCCACCAGTAGGCGTCGCCGAAGTTGGCGATGTTGGCGTCGCCGCTCGCACGTTCGGCGTCGAGAACGGCCAATGCGCCAACAAGGGAAGTGAGCTCAATTGACCCTGCGGCGTAGATCGCGATGCGCCCACGAAGCGAGTGACCAATGAATCTCTGTAGCGCACTGAGCACAACCACGAGTCGCAGCAGTCTCAACGGCCGCAGGACCGGAAGAGCGACCGCAAGTACATCAAGCCAGTGGCTCTTGAGGAATTCGGTTTTGCTTCTTGCGAACCAGAGCCTCAGTCCAACCTCGATCGCGAGAAGTGCCCACGTCACCCAGACAACAACTCGGCACACGTCCATGACGCGCTCCGACGAATCTGGGCGCAGGATGGGTACCGCATAGGCGACGAGGAACACCATCGCGAAGCTCACGGCGACAATCTCCACCCACCGTGACTCGAAGTGTTGCGGATTGCCGCCCACTCCAACGTCGGCCATAAGTCGGTCAGCCAGCCAGGTCGTCGAAGATGCGCTTGTCGTGGGCGTTGAACACGGTCACACCTTCTTCACCGTTGAGACGCGAGAGCGTCGCGTGGTTGCCGGCGAGCTTCTTGCCGTCCTGCGCCATGACCTTCTCGAAGGCACGCAGTTTGCTGACTTTGCCCAGCGTCTTGCCCGAGGGCGAAGTCGGCGTGTACGAGCTCGCGTCGAAGACAGCGTCACCAGCGTGAAACAGGACGCCCCCTCCATCGGGCTCGACAGCGACAGCCGCGTGACCCTTGGTGTGTCCGGGCATCGGTACGTACGTGATGCCGGGCAGGACCTCGATGCCAGTGAGCCCGAACTTCCATACATCGCCGGGACCGGCGTGCGTCTCGAACCGTGGGCCGTGCGCCCATTGCTTCTGCGAGTAGCGCTGCTTGGACATGAAGTCCGGGTTGGTCACCGCCCAGTCGTACTCATCGGCTGTCGTGTGGACGACCGCGTCAGGGAAGTCGGTGACGCCGCCCATGTGGTCGAAGTCCATGTGGGTCAGCACGATGTGCGTGACGTCGGACAACGAATGACCGCGCGCCTCGACCTGCGCGGCGGCCGTCTCTGCGTCGGCACGAGCCGGGCGAGTCAGGAAGCGGCCGGGCCCCATTCGCTTCGGATCGGCGAAGTCCGCACGACCCAGGCCGCTGTCGACCAGCACCAAACCTTCATCGGTCTCGCACAGCAACACATGGCAGACGATGGGCGACATCGTCGGTGGGTTCATCGTTCCGCAGTTCAGGTGACTTACGCGCATAGGCTGAATCCTGACGGATCGAATCGCGCGCCGTCGACAAACGAGGGGATCCAATGGATTCGACGCTGATTCAGTCCTGGCCCTTCTGGGCAGGTCTTTCGGCCTTCTTCGCAGCGCTGACAGCGATCTTCGCGAAGGTCGGCGTCAAGGACGTCGACTCCGACGTCGCGACCTTCATTCGTACGATAGTCATCCTCGTGACGCTCGGCTTCATCCTCGTGATCCTCGGCAAGTTCCATTCGCCGGGGCCGCTCACGACCAAGACCTGGGTGTTCCTGATCCTTTCCGGGCTGGCGACCGGAGCCTCTTGGATCTGCTACTTCCGGGCGCTCAAGCTCGGACCCGCCTCGTTGGTAGCACCGGTCGACAAGCTCAGCGTCGTACTCGTCGCGATCTTCGGAGTCACCCTCCTCGGAGAGCACCTGCAGCCGAAGCAGTGGATCGGTGTCGTCCTGGTCGGCGCAGGAGCAGTGCTGCTGGCCTGGACGTAGCGGTCCCGATTCGTCGGGGATGCCCTGCGGTCGGTATCCTGTTCCGGTTGCCTGTTTCGACGGGCGGCGGGGAGGTGTCGCATAGTGGCCTAGTGCGCCCGCCTGCTAAGCGGGTTGAGGTTTAAACCTCTCGCGAGTTCAAATCTCGCCACCTCCGCCAGATGTATCACGTTGGAACCCTCGACAGATTGAACCCTGTCGAGGGTTCCTTTTGGTGTTTGACTCGTTCGTGCCTGGAGAACTGCATCAACAGCTGAACTGAACGTCGAGTGGGCGACCTGGGTGCGCAGGTAGCGCTCGTCTGGTTTAGCGTCCACGTCGAAGGTTTTGAATGCTGCACGGTTGAGAAGCGCACGTTCGTTGGGGCCGACAGCCGTATACAACGCAGGGGCGTGTTCAAGCAGGGTCAGCACCTGTTCGAGCCTGTCCTTCGCTTCTTTGCTGTCAGTTTGAGCAGATTGGACGAGACGGCGGGCGTCTGCCAGTTCCGCCTCGACTTGGGTCTGCCGTTGTTTGAGGACGGGCATTGGCAACGCATCGGCCATGTAGGCATCCAGTAGCTTCTGCTGTTGGCTTTCAAGTTCAAGAATGCGCCGCTTCTGGGCGCGAGCCAACCTGACTCCGTACTCGGTTGAAAGGGCCAACTGCTCGTAAGTGCGACGCCTCAACTCTTTCGACTCATCCGGGCCTGTAGGTCAAGAACGAAGTCAGGTTTCGATCTCACCCGCACGAGTGGGAGGTGGTAGCGACTAGATGGGCCTTCCAGCCCCCTTGTGCGTGCCCATTTTCGGATCATTGAGACGGACGTGGCCGCGGGGGCATCTCGGACAACATCAAAGAACTCGGTCCACATCCAGTCTTTACGCGCGTTTCGGACTCTGTGGCGGCGACTAGGCGCTGGATTCGCCCACTTTGCTGAGACAGATCTCTCAGCCTCTTGGTGAGGGCACGAGCGTCAGGTCGCCTTGACAGCGCCTCGTGGAAATCCTCGATCACGTCGCAACCTCCACCCAGTTGACGCTGTCCAGACAAATCTTGGCACTCCTGCGCCTGGTATGCACAAGGAACCCGGGTATGTCGGTCGGCACGCCAACAGTGTTCCGATCAGAAGTCGAAGGCTAGCCTGCGGAAAAGATTGAAAGGTAGCCCTCTCGCTGTGATTTCCGAACCTCGAATGTGATGTAGAGGTACAGGAGGTGCACCCAGGCATGCATCTTCTCCGAAACCTCAACCGCCATCGTCGGTTGGATCTAGGCTCGCTTCAGCGTGAGGGTCAGGCGCATTCAAAGGGACCCGAGACCCCTGAAATGCCTGACCCTCAGCGCACCCTTGACGGTAGTTGCAAGTTCACGCAACACTCATTCACGGATCCAGACGACGTGACTCCCATCACAGGCCTTCGGCTCCAAGTGAAGTTGTTCGGGGCGCTGTCGAGCAGGGGAGTTCGAATGAAGTCCACAGGGTCATTGCGCGCCAATCTGCGCTCCAGGTCCCAACTGACAATCGCTGCGGTGGTAGCCGTCGCGCTGATTGTCACCAGTGGTGGCCCGGTCGCGGCGGAATCGACGCCCGAAGAAGCTCAGACGGATTCGAAGTCCTCGAAGGTGGAGTCGCGGCCAGACCGAGTGTCTGCGATGTCGACAGCGCAAGCTCAGAACTCGCGTGTCGAAGACCTTTCGGCGCGAACTGAGAGCTCATCGAGTTTCGCGAATCCAGATGGATCGTGGACGACCGAGACTTTCGCTGGGCCGACTCAGACGAAGGATGACAAGGGAGAACTCGCTCCGCTGGACTCAGATCTGGTTCGCGAGGAGGGGAAGGTCAAGCCTGGTGCGAGCGAGGAAGATGTGACCTTCTCGGATGGTGGCGACAAGACGGTTGGCACCTTGCGGTCCGACAAGGACAAGTCCGTTGGCATCAAGATCGACGATGAAAACCTGCCGAAGCCAACGGTCAAGGACTCCACGCTCACGTATCCGTCAGCAGTCGGTGGCCACGACCTAGTTGTCCGTTCGTTCCCCAGCGGCTTCAACTTCTCGGTGGTTGTTGACGAGCGCCCGTCCGCGAACGCTGATCCGCTTGAGTTTGCCTTCCCACTCGCGCTCGAGGGTCTGGAAGCGACGATGGCCGAGAACGGTTCGATGCTCTTCAAGTCGGGCAAGAAGGTCGTCGCCTCGTCGAGTGCGCCGGTGATGTGGGATTCGTCTGAGTCTGACGACAAGGCTGCAGTACCCGTGGCGGCGAAGTTGGTCGAGGGCGCGCTCGTACTGCGCCCGAGCATGGAGTACCTCGGTGACCCCAAGACTGAGTTTCCTGTGACGGTGGACCCATCAATTGTGCTCAACGTCGCTTCCGACACCTGGGTCGATTCGCTTCTGAATTCCTCAAGTCAGATCTCGTCTACGCAACTCCAGGTCGGCAGCAGCACCCTGGGTGTCGTGAAGGCGAGGTCGTACCTGAACTTCGACGTCTCGTCACTGTCCTCGGATGTCGTGGTCTCGGCCGCATCGGTTGACATGACGAACTATGCGACCGGCGCATGCTCTGGAACTGCTCTCACAATGCGTCAGATCACTGGTAGTTGGACTCCCGGCTCGATCACCTGGAGTACCCAGCCGACGACCGAGTCATCGGGCACGTCGTCATCACAATCGTTTGGTGCGTCGGCGTGTCCTGCCGAGGGGGTGGTGTCGTTCGATGCCACGTCCATTGTCAACGATTGGATTGGCGGAGACCCAAATCTCGGTGTGCAGATCAAGGCTGACAATGAGTCAGCCGCATCTGGATTCAGACGCTTCCACTCCATGGAGAACGGGGACGCCGCCAAGGCACCGAAGCTCTCGATCACTTACAACACCAAGCCAGGCGTCCCATCCAACCTTGAAGTCACGCCAACTGTGCAGGACGGCTCTGACCTCCTCACCTCGGCAACCAGGCCGACTTTCGCAGCTGGCGTCGCCGATGCTGACGGCAGTCAGGTCGAGGCTGAGTTCAAACTCACCAAGGGCGGCACGACCGTCGACTCAGTAACGCTCGATCCGGTGCCGTCTGGCACACGAGTCACTCGCAAGCCTGCTTCTGCGCTCACCGAGGGGACGTATGTCGCTCAGTGGCGCGTGAGCGATGGCGAGTTGACCTCGGCGTGGTCACCCGGGACCACGGTGGTTGTCGATCTGACCCCACCTGGCGTGCCGACGATTGGGTGCACCTCCACGACTGCGGATGCCTGGTACGACACGCGCCCAGCGTCGACGACCAGCTGCACCATCACTGCCGGATCGGGCACCGACAAGGTCGGGGCGATCTTGAACGGCGAACAGGTCGAGTTCCCTGCATTGTCGAGTGGCACGACGTCCAAGTCGTTTGATCTGCCGACCAGCGGAATGTTCGACCTCGACGTAACGGCGTGGGACAAGGCTGGAAACGGCAGCACGAAGAGCCATACCTTCGGGATTGGAGATGGTGCACTTACCAGCCCTCTCAACGGAACACGATCGGTAAACCGCTTCTCCGTGAATGCAACGTCGAAGTCCGGTGCCACAAGCGCCAAGTTGCAGTGGCGACTTGCCGGAGACACGAGTTGGATCGACGCCACCGAGGTCAGCCAAGGCGGTAGTCCATGGAGCGGCACTACCACTACTCAAGGCAACATGTCGCGAACCGGCGTCGTCAGCTGGGCCGCGGCAGATGAGTCCGCCGCTCAGAACCCATCCCTCGTTGAGGCACGCGTTTGCTTCAGCTACAGCTCAGACCCCGACCGCTGCACGGTCGTCACCAGTCTCGCCCTTGTACCGCACGCCTTCGGAGGAACTTTTCCCACCACGACGGTAGGACCGGCAGAGGTTGCACTACAAACCGGTGAGTTCCAACTCGGTATGACCGATGTCGACGTGCCGGGCCTCAGCCTTTCGCGCAGCTACCAGTCATACGACGGCCCAGCATCCGCGTCTGAATCCGTGTTTGGTCCCGGTTGGGTGGCAAATCTCGAAGGCCCCCCGACAGGCCTGGCAGCTGCGACCGTGATTGACGAGACGGCAGCAAACGGCACGATCATACTGATCGTCGACGGCGCGTCCTCCGTATACAGGCATGAGTCCGGTGACAAGGGTGCGCAGGCTGTCGGTGTCTACGAGCCTCAAGGCGAAGCCGAAATGTTCAATGAGAAACTCGAACTCATCGCAGGCACCCCGAAGACCTTGGTCCTCACCGAGGGGGACTCCACGGAGACCACCTGGGAGCACATCTCAGGTGCCGCCTGGACGATTAAGAAGGTCGATGATCCGACGGCTGACCCACCCATCACCTACACGCATGACAGCAACGGATTGGTGACCGGAATCTACGATGGCCCGACAGGTGTGACCTGCAACACCACCACCCAAGACCGTGGCTGCAACGCTCTGCTGTTGAGCTACGTGACCGTCGCCGGGGAGAAGCGCCTCGACAAGGTCGACTTCAAGACCTGGGACCCGCAACCCGGAAGCAACGGCGCACCTGGCACCGGAACCATGAGCACCACCACCGTCGCCCGATACGATTACGACTCAGGAGGCAAGCTCACCGCGTCCTGGGATCCCCGATTGACCAGTGGATCCGGACCATTGGAGACCGAGTACACCTATCAGACCGTCGGCGGCCAGACCTACCTCGAATCCGCCAAACCCCCAGGTTTGAAACCGTGGGAATTCAATCTCAAGTCATCTGGGGAACTCGAGACGATTACCCGACCTCAGGACTCTGCGGTGGGTGGAACAGCGACCTGGCGCCTCGTCTACGACGTCGCCACCAGTGGCAGCGGCCTGCCCGACCTCAGCAGTCAGGCCATTGCGGCGTGGCAGCAACCGGTCGCCCCGCTGCGTGGAACCGCCGTTTTCGGACCAGACGCGCCCGACACGTCGGACTACCGCTACGCCGACATCTACTACTTCACCCGCGACGGAGTCGTCACCAACACGGCGAGCTTCGGTGCAGGTAAATGGCTGATCGACTCGCAAGCACATGACGTACACGGCAACCTCAAATGGACTCTTGACGCCCATGCGCTGGATCGTAGTTTGTCGGCGAGTCTTGACCCGTGGGCCATCCGGAATCTCATGGGAACGAGCTACGTACACAGCGCGGACGGCACGCGGGTAGAACTGAGCTTCGCTCCGTTGCGGTACGTGGTTTTGGAGAATGGCACCGGTCTCACCGGGCGGCCGATCACTGAGTATGTCTACGACGATGAAGCAGCAGGAGAGAGCGTTCCCGCCCCGGGCCGCCCGACCCCGTCGACCGACCCGACCGACCCGAAGCCTAATCTCGTCGTCGAAGAGCGCTACTCCATGCTTGCCGGAACCACCCGATACGACACCAGAAAAACCCGCTACCGATATGACAAAGTGGAGTCGACCGATGCAGATGGTTGGGACCTCGGGGTCGCCACGCGAGTCTCGACCCAGCTTGACGGCGGATGGTCCACCGAGCTCAGTCGACACGACGCTCGTGGGATGCTCATCGAAACACGCTCGCCACAAGGTGTCGCAAGTCACGACGGTGCGGGGAGCGACGGACGATCGACCATCGTGCACTACTTCACTTCAGACGGATCAAGTCCGATCGCATCGTGCCGCAACCGCCCCGAATGGGTAGATCTGATCTGCCGGACCGGCCCAGCAGGCGGAAGCGCGCCTGTCACCACATCGGCTGGCTTCGACTACCTGCAGAATGAGACACGGAAAACCGAGGTCGCCGGCTCCATGACCCGAACCTCCGTCGAGACCTACGATGCTGCCGGCCGGGTCACCCAGAGCACGGTGGACATGAGTGGCGCTCCGTCGGGAGACCAAGCGGTACCTGAGACGACTTACACTTACTCGCCCTCGACTGGGGCGCAGATCACGTCTGCCGCTGATGGTTCAACGATCGCAACCACCTATGACACCTGGGGTCGGGCGCTGACGCAGACAGATGGCAAGGGCAGCACCGCCACCTACTCATACGATGCCGCCGACCGTGTTCACACTGTCGGCGATGGGAAGGGAACCTACACGTACACCTACGATGGCTCGGACGCCCGTGGTGAGGTGGAGCGGCGTGGGCTGGTCACCAAGTTGGATGTTGGCTTGCCCAGCGGCCCGGATGAGTTCAAGTCGGCCTATGACTCAGGCGGCAATGAGGTCGAGCGGCAAATGCCGGGCGGGATCATCGCCACGTCGACCTACGACCACGTCGACCGACAAACCGCGCTCGTGTACAGCCGCGATGCGGTGGTCCTCACTGGACAGCTCGCCCAGTACGACGCTCAGGGTCGGATTCGGTTGGCTCAGTCGGTACTAACTTACAAGGACTTTAAGTACGACGGACGGGACCGACTGGTCGAGGTCAAGGACGACTTCTTCCTTGGTGGGTGCACCACTCGCAAGTACGAGTTCAGTCTTGACTCCAATCGGACGAAGCTAGAGACATCGGCCCCTGCAGGCGACGGGTCCTGCACTGACGCTTCTCCGGTGACCGATACGAGCACCTTCGATGCGGATTCCAAGATCACCGACAGCGGCTACACCTACGACGATTTTGGGAGGACCCGCACACTGCCGGCCGCCGATACGGATCAGCCGACCGGCCCAGCAGCGTCGATTAGCTATCACTCGAACGAGAAGGTCGCAGACATCGAGCAAGGATCGCAAGCAAAGGCCTACACGCTTGATGCGGCGCAGCGCATCTCGAAAATCACCCAAAGCACGAGCGGTGTCGCATTGCGGGAGGTGACGAATCACTATGCCGACGGCAGTGACTCGCCAAGCTGGGTAGCAACCGCTACTCGTCCCGATGCATCCGCGCCCTGGACGAACACTTGGACCCGCTGGGTCAACGGACCGGACGCTCTGCTCGCCATTGAACAAGGTTCGGACGGAACTAGCCGTCTACAGATGGTGGATATGGTCGGCGACATCATCAGCACCTTGCCGGTCACTGGCGGCGGACCCGGTCTACAGAACTACCAAGAATTCACAGAGTATGGACTGCCGCACGCTGATATGCCGTCCCTAGGAGGCACATACGGCCCGCTGGGCGCGCACCAGCGATCGAGAGACAGTGCTGGGGGTCTGACTCTCATGGGCGCGCGGCTCTATAACCCCGAAACTGGGCGATTCCTAACGCGCGACCCAGTACCAGGCGGGAACGACAACGCCTACATCTATCCCACAGACCCGATCAACTCAGCGGACATCAGCGGCAAGACCACGTGGTACACCAAGCGTGGTGGAAGCAAGATTTGGATCCCCACCAATGTGAGGAACAAGATCATCGCGAAGCACGGCATCCGGACGGACGTGATGCTGTATATCATCAAGAAGGCGTACTGGAACACCTCGGTGGCTGTGAGTCGACCGACCCGTAGAGCCTACGATTGGCTTTATCGGCGCTATGAGTGCGATGGCAGCAAATGCGTCATGACGAACTGGGTCACCATCAGGATGATCGTGGATTGGGAGGGGTACGGCGATCGCCGCGGCACCCTCATAACGATGTACTGCGTCCTCTCGGGAACACACATGTGTCCGAGATGGGTTCAACTTACGCGGCTGGGTTGAGGACTCTCGATGATGATCATTGCGGGGGTCGAGGGGTGGCAGCTTGAATCGGGCGAGGTGCCGAAGCTCTCCGTGGGGGCGGTTGTCGACCTGTCACTGGAGATTCGACTCTTGCCGAATGCGTCGATTGGCGAGTGCGGAGACGACCGAGCCAATTATCTGACGCACGTGGCCCAGAACCGCTATCGATGCAACGGCCGGTTTGCAACTGTGCCAGGACGGTTGCTGCTGGAATCTCAACTCAACCTGTTCGTGTCGTATGCGAGCATGCCGTTGATCGACGCCGATGCCCGCTCCGGCTACTTCGAGGGCGGAATTGAAGTTTCAATCGATGCGAGTGGTGGCGACACCACTCCTCCGGAACTCGTCTACCGATGGAAGGTACTGCGAGTCGAGGAAGTTGGGACACGGAATGCGACTACCCGAAACGTCAAGTCGACCGAGGCGCGGATCGATCGAAGATACTTCGTTCATTGTCAGCTCTTGGAAGGCTGAATGTTCGGTCGCGGATGCTACCGAGACGGATGCAGGGCGCGTCGCACCGAGCTGAGACTGAGCCCGAGTGACGCTGCGATCACCTTGGGTGTCTTGCCTTCATCGCACAGCTGTCGGACTTGTTCACGTTGATCCGCGCTGACGCGGGTTCGGCGCATCCTTTGGCCAGACTCAACGACTGCTCGCGTAACAGTGTCCTTGCCAACTCGGTATTGCGCCACGAGGTCCGCCCGCGTGTGGCCTGCGTCGCTGTGCTGTTGTCAAAGCCACTACAACCAAACGGGTGTGGGACGAGAATTCGCTATCCGGGTCCAGCAAAGTTCTATACAATTGTCGACAAATGGATATTCAAGCAGGCGGTTACACCCTTAGAGGATTGCAGGACATCAACATCATCCTCGGAAAGAACGGGTGCGGTAAGAGCACGCTCCTCAAGGCTGTCGACCAGCAGTTGGCGGGAACGCCGGAATACGGATCGCTCAAGTACATCACCCCGGAACGTGGGGGTGTTCTGGTCTACGAACCGAACGTCGACGGCAACATGGCCAATAGCGCCGGCTGGTTGCAGAAGACCAGGCGTAACAATCAATTTGGCCAGTTCCGTGAGCAGACAGTTAGTCAGTACCGCACTCTCGAGACCCAGGTTCTGCGCTTGGTGCAAGGCGCGTACAAGAGCAAGAGCAAGAACGCACTCACGTTCGACACCGTGCTTGAGCAAATCAATGAGCTTCTAGACAACATCCGGATTGAAGATGGAACTGGCCCCATCTTCCGCATCGTCTCCAAAGCAACAGGAGAAGAACTCAAGGGCAAGGACATCAGTAGTGGCGAGTCCGAACTGATCTCGTTAGCAATCGAGTGCCTAACCTTCAGTCGGTCTTTGAAGTCAGAGAAACTGAACATCCTGATTCTGGACGAACCCGACGTGCACTTGCATCCCGATCTTCAAGGACGACTGACCCGATTCCTCAAGCAACTAGTTCAGAATCACAAATTCACAGTCCTGATGGCTACACACAGCACAGCGATGCTCGGGGACCTGGCGACCGAAGACTCTTCGGCCGTGGCTCTGATGCAGACAGGAGACAAGGAGCTCAAGTTTCGTGGAATCGACGAAACGTATCGCCGTATCCTTCCTGTCTTTGGAGCACATCCGCTCTCAAACATCTTCAACGAGGCTCCACTACTCCTTGTCGAGGGCGAAGACGACGTCCGAATTTGGCAACAAGCCGTCCGATCAGGCCTAGGCAAGCTCCGCGTCTATCCGGTTGAGTGCGGCACTGTGAACCAGCTGAACGAGCACGAAACCCTCGCGGCAGAGATTGTCAGTTCGATCTACGACGATGCGCGCGCCTATTCGCTTCGAGATCGTGACGAAGGCGAGGAAGAGATCGAGAATCTCGGACCGGTGACCCGAATGCGGCTCCATTGCCGTGCTGCCGAAAACCTAATGCTGTCCGATGATGTGCTGATGCTCGCCAAGACCAACTGGCCTAGCGTTGAGAGCAGGATCATCGAGTGGCTCGACTCTGGTCAAACACATGTGAAGCGACATGTCATGGAGAAATTCCGGGACGGTGGATTCGACCGAATCGGATTCGACCTCAAAGAGATTCGACTCATCCTTGTAGGCACGATCATGGAAAGCAACAAGCCATGGGAAGTACTCGTTGGTCGAGCAATCGGCAATGTGACCATCTCCGCTGGTGATCACTCACTCAGTACCTACCTGGGCGACAAAGTCTGCCGCCAGTTGCTCTCGTGAGCGTGCCACGCCGATTCGCCACCCATGTCGTGAGATGAAGGCACGAGGAGCTGCACTAGCCGTGCCGACGACCAAGTCGGGCAAGAAGATCGTTGTATATGGCGTTGCACGTCCGAAGGTGGACATTGATGCTCGCGCACTCTCTTAGTACAGACGGACGTTGATGGTGAGTGCAAAGTCAGAGCTGCTTAGCTCTGCCGTTTGGCGTAGCGTTTCAGCGCCTTGCTGACGCCAGTGGTGGTACAGCCGCACCTTTCACCGATTGCTTTGAGCGTCCAGCCAGCGTCGCGAAGAGCCTGAGCTTGAGCCAGCTCCGCATCCGGAATCCCGATTGGTCGTGGTCTAACGGGCACGTTCCGTCTGCGTAGGTGGTTGAGAGCGGTTTGGGGGTCGATGCCGTACTTGCGGGCGACTGAGTTGGCAGAGGCTCCGGCGAGATAGTTCTCGACCAAGGAATCGATTGCGGCCGACCGCAATCGAACCTGGGCTATGCGTGGTTTGCGGGGTGGCGACGGCTGTTCTAGGGGTGGCGCGGACATGATACTTTCGACCTCACCCCAAATGTCGACATTCCAACGTTGTCTCAGAAGGACCGCGGTAAACGCGACAAGCAAAGCTCGAAGGACCAGTCACCAAGGTGGCTGGTCCTTCTGCGTCGCAACCAGGCGCGGAGCTCGCTCCGCCGCAACGCAAGGACTCAGCTCGGGTTGAAGCGGGTGTAGCCGTTGGCGGTGTTGAGTCGGTCGTAGATGTCGCGCACGAGTTCCTCACCACGCGAGCCGACATACGCGAGCGGGAAGCTGAGGATCGTCTCGTCCCCACGGGTGAAAAAGAGCCGGCCATCCGCGTGATCTACGCCCTCGATCTCGGACCAGGGCAGCGTGATCCGTCGGACCGTGAGCCTGCCGCCAACGCGCACGTCGTCGGCGGCGGTGCGGACGACAACTGGGGGACGAGTTGCGAGGGACACGGCGTTGACGAGGAGCAGGACAGCAACCCCCGCGAAGACCCACGACCAGACGCCGGGCAGCAGGAAGGCGCCCACAGTGAACGTCCCGAGGGTCATCACATTGATGCCGAGGGAGCGCAGGACGAAGCGACGATCGAGACGGTAGTTCATAGAGCAGAGGGGGCGGGATTCGAACCCGCGGCTGACATTGCTGCCAGCGAGCGCTTTCAAGGCG
>JAKFCR010000376.1:0-5442 GCA_036676545.1 Aeromicrobium sp.
CATGACGATCTACATGACCCCCAACATCTCCGACGAGCAGATCGAGCAGATGGACGTGTTCGACGCCTTCCGCAAGGGCGAGGAGCTCCTGGACTCGCGATTCCCGCGTGACGCCGTGCGCGTATTGCGCAAGGTCGTTGCAGCCGAGCCGACCAACGCATCGGCGTGGGAGCTAATCGGTCGCGCACACTTCGCGGCAGCGCAGCTGGTGCCCGCCGAGCAGGCATTCCGCCAGCTCATCGAGCTCGACCCGACGTATGCATGGGCGCAGACGGCGCTCGGTCTCTCGCTCGATCGCCAGAGTCGTCACGACGAAGGCGCGGTCCACCACCGGCTCGCCACGGCGATGGGGATGCCGGAGCGCGGTACGACCCGCGTCCAGCTCGTCGACCAACCGGTTGGCTGACCCCTGGACACCACGTGGGCGGCAGCGGCCCTCGCGCTTGCGCTGACGGTCGCTCCGCCCGCGTGGCGGTTCACCCGCCATCTCGTCACGCTTGTCCATGAGGCCGGCCACGCCGTTGTCGCGGTGCTGACGGGCAGGCGTCTCAACGCAATCCGCCTGCATACCGACACCTCGGGCCTGACGCTCTCCACCGGCAAGCCACGCGGTCCGGGCATGATGGCGACGGCTGCGGCCGGATATCTCGCTCCCGCCGCGCTCGGACTCGGATCGGTCGCCCTCGTGCGCGCCGACGAGACCGACATCGCCCTGTATGCCGGACTGGCCGTGCTCGCGCTGATGCTCGCGTTCATCCGCAACTGGTTCGGCCTGCTCGTCGTCGGCATCTCCGGGGCGCTCGTCGCAGCGCTGGTCTGGAAGGCCGATCAGCGAGTGCAGGACTTCGCCGCGTTGACGTTCGCGTGGTTCCTGCTGATCGCCGCACCGCGTACGGTTCTCGACCTCTGGTCGCACCGCCGTCGCAGCCGCACCCGTACGAGCGACGCCGACATCCTGGCGCGGCTGACCCACGTGCCCGCCGCCGTCTGGAACCTCCTGCTCTTGCTGCTGACCAGTGGCGCGCTTGGCGCAGCAGTCTGGCTGGTTGGAACTCGTACCTGATTGGATGGGCCAGTGTTCACGGTCGGCAAGCAGCTCGAAGGCGCCCTCGGACGTACCGGCACGATCACCACGCCGCACGGCGAGATCCGTACGCCGGCGTTCATCCCGGTCGGCACCCGAGCGACCGTGAAGTCGGTGCTGCCGGAGACCATGGCCGACCTCGGCGCCCAGGCACTGCTCGCGAACGCCTATCACCTCTACCTGCAACCGGGTGCTGACATCGTCGACGAGGCCGGAGGCCTCGGCACGTTCATGAACTGGCCCGGCCCGACGTTCACCGACTCCGGCGGGTTCCAGGTGCTGTCGCTCGGCGCAGGCTTCAAGAAGACGCTGTCGATGGATACCACCGGCGTCGAGGCTGATGACGTCATCGCCCCGGGCAAGGACCGTCTGGCGAAGGTCGACGACGACGGTGTGACATTCAAGTCGCATGTCGACGGCACCATGCACCGGTTCACCCCCGAGGTGTCGATGCAGATCCAGCACCAGCTCGGCGCCGACATCATGTTCGCGTTCGACGAGCTGACGACGCTGATGAACACCCGTGGCTACCAGGAGGAGTCAATCGTCCGCACGCAGGCGTGGGCCGAGCGCTGCGTCAGCGAGCACCAGCGGCTCACCGATGAGCGCAAGGGCAAGCCGCTGCAGGCGCTGTTCGGCGTCGTTCAGGGCGCCCAGCACGAGGACCTGCGTCGCAAGGCCGCTCGGGGCCTCGTCTCGCTCGAATTCGACGGCTACGGCATCGGCGGCGCGATCGAGAAGGAACGACTCGGCACGATCGTCGGCTGGGTCAACGAGGAACTGCCCGACGACAAACCTCGCCATCTCCTCGGCATCGGCGAGCCCGATGACCTGTTCACCGGCGTCGAGAGCGGCTGCGACACTTTCGACTGCGTCGCCGCCTCACGTGTCGCTCGGTCCGGACGCGTCTACACCGTGACCGGGCACTTCAGCGTCACGTCAGCAGCCAACCGCCGCGACTTCACGCCGATCGACGCCGAGTGCGACTGCTACACCTGCAGCAACTACACGCGCGCGTACCTGCATCACCTGTTCAAGACCCGCGAGATGATCGGCGCCACGCTGGCGACGATCCACAACGAGCGCTTCATCGTCAGGCTCGTCGATCAGATGCGCGACGCCATCGAAGACGGCTCCTTCAAGGACTTCAAAGCCGACTTCCTAGCCCGCTTCTACGGCTAACCCCTCTCGCTGGTTGAGTAGGAGGCCGCCCGCGGCCGACGTATCGAAACCTCCTGAGACGAACGCCCAGCGCGAGCCATCTAACTCGCTAGGTTTCGATACGCCCTCGTTCCTCGGGCTACTCAACCACCGAGGTGATCAGTTCCAGTAGGTCTCTTCGCGGTCCTTGAGGACTCGGATCACGAGCATCGTCAACGGCATGACGAGGATCTCGACAGCGCACTTGAAGATGAAGCCGACGACGAAGTAGTTGACGAAGTCGCCGCCCGTCGAGATGCCGATCGCCGACGCGGCGATGGCGCAGAAGATGAACGTGTCGGCCGCTTCGCCGACTCCGGTCGATCCGGCGAGCCGCCGCCACAGGCCAGGCTCAGCCGAGCGCGCCTTCATCTTCACGAGCACGTACGAGTTGAGGAACTGGCCCACCACGTACGCGATCAGGGATGCGGCAACAATCTGCACGCCGGACCAGACGACGCTCTCGAATGCTTCCTGGTTCTCGTAGAACGACGCGCTGGGCAGCTGGATGACGATCAGGAACGTCACGAACGCCATGATCGCCGTGCCAAATCCGACGATGATCGCCCGTCGAGCCGCCTTCAGCCCGTACACCTCGGAGATGACGTCGCCGATGATGTACGCCAGCGGGAACAGCACTGCACCGCCGTCGGAGAACAACGGGATTATCTGGACCGGGCCGAGCGACACGTCGCCCGAGAAGAACTCCGTGCCCTTGGTGGCCGCGATGTTGGAGACGACGAGCACGACGCAGAAGACCGCGAGCAGGACGTCGAAGTACGACGATCCGCGCGATGCATAGTGGATCTCGGTCTCAGGTTTTGGTGAGGTTGCCTGTGAACTCATGGCCACATCCTGCCAGTCACCCGTGTTCTGGGAGAATCGTCACATGAGCGAGCGCAGCGAGCGAATCATGGGCACAGTCCTGTTTTGTGTCTCATGCGCGCACGGAGCGGAGCGGGCGCTCGAACGGCATTCGAACACCACGAAACCCGTGAAGCGAGTACGCGCATGAGGATGCCGACGCGTACCGACGTGCTTGTCGTCGGTGCCGGACCCGCAGGCGCGGCAGCCGCGGCATGGACCGCCCGCCTCGGCATGGAGACCGTGCTGGCGGATGCGGCGACCTTCCCGCGCGACAAGACCTGCGGCGACGGACTCACCCCGCGTGCGATCGCCGAGATGGAGCGGCTCGGTCTCGGCGAGTGGGTACGCGGCCACGGCACCAACCGCGGACTTCGTGCTGCCGGCTTCGGCCAGGAGCTGCTGCTCCCCTGGCCTGGCGGATCCCTGCCCGACTACGGCTCGGCCGTTCCGCGTACCGAGCTCGACGACAAGATCTTCCGCGTCGCGATCGAAGCCGGTGCCAACCCACTCGAAGGTGCTCGCGCTGTCGACGCCGAACGCGACGCGAGCGGCAAGGTCATCTCGGTGACCTTCCACCTCGGCAAGGAGAAGATTCCGCACATTATCGCGTGTGACCGGCTGATCGTCGCCGACGGCGTACGTTCACCGCTCGGGCGCGTGCTGGGCCGCGAGTGGCACCGCGAGACCGCCTACGGGGTGGCTGGCCGCTCGTACGTGAAGTCCGGACGCAGCGACGACCCGTGGATCTCCTCGCACCTCGAACTGCGTGGAGAGGACAACGAGCTGCTTCCCGGATACGGCTGGATCTTCCCGTTGTCCGATGGCGAGGTCAACCTCGGCGTCGGCGCACTGGCGACCTCTAAAAGGCCCGCCGACCTGCAGATACGACCGTTGATGGAGTACTACGCGACCCTCCGTCGCGAGGAATGGGATCTCAGCGGCGAGCTTCGTATGCCGACCAGCGCGCTGTTGCCGATGGGTGGCGCCGTGTCCGGCGTTGCCGGACCCAACTGGATCCTGATCGGTGACGCCGCCGGCTGCGTCAATCCGCTCAACGGCGAAGGCATCGACTACGGCATGGAGACCGGTCGCGTCGGCGCTGAGCTCATGGCCGCCCAGACCGATCTCCAGGACGCCTGGCCCGCGCTACTCACGCACCACTACGGCGAGGCGTTCTCGATCGCCCGCCGCCTCGCTGGCCTGATCACGGTGCCGCGACTCCTGCCGACCGCGGGCCCGCTCGGCATGCGCTCGCACACCCTGATGACCTTCGCCCTGCGCGTGATGGGCAACTTCGTCACCGACGAGGACCACGACTTCACCGCGCGCCTGTGGCGCTGGGCCGGCCGCCAGTCCGTACGCCTCGACGACCGTCCGCCGTTCACCTCATGACACGACCCCGGTATGACCTCGAGCTGCTGCTCGACGTCGCCATTGAGGAGTTCACCAAGCGCGGCTACGACGGCACCAGCATCGAGCACCTCTCGGCCGCGACTGGTCTGTCGAAGTCGTCGCTCTATCACCACGTCGAGGGCAAGGAGCACATTCTGCGCCTCGGCCTCGAGCGTGCGGTCACTCCACTGCTCGGCCTCCTCGACGAGCCGGAGGCACGCGAGGGCAAGGCGATCGACCGCCTGACGCACGTGTTGCGCCGGCAGATCGCGATCCTCGCCGATCAGCTCGCCGCGGTCACACTGCTGCTCCGCGTGCGCGGCAACACCGAGACCGAGCGCTGGGCGCTTGAGCAGCGACGTACGTTCGACGCATTCGTTGCTGACCTCGTACGCGATGGCGTCGCCGAAGGTGACCTCCGCGGAGACCTCGACCCGGCCGTCGTCGCCCGACTGCTCTCCGGCACGGTCAACTCGCTCACCGAGTGGTACCGCCCAGGCCACGGCTCCCTCAGCGCCGACGCCCTCGCCGACACCATGCTTTCCTCGAGCCTCGCAGGGTTGCGCGCTTGATCTCACCCCTCCAAAGGGTGATGATGGAAACCGAACGATCATTCGGTTTCTGGAGGACGTATGCACGACGAGCTCGGCGATCCTGAGTTCCTCGCACTGCTCGACAACGAGGGTCGCATCGAGCCGCGCGACGCAATGCCCGACGCATACCGCAAGACGCTGATCCGGCAGATCGCCCAGCACGCGCACAGCGAGATCATCGGCATGCAGCCCGAGGGCAACTGGATCACCCGCGCGCCGAGCCTGCATCGCAAGGCGATCCTGCTGGCCAAGGTGCAAGACGAAGCCGGCCACGGCCTCTACTTGTACGCCGCCGCTGAAACCCTC
>JAKFCR010000377.1:0-2392 GCA_036676545.1 Aeromicrobium sp.
CCGGTCGGGTCCTCGGTGAGGAGCCAGTAGATCGGCGCGATCAGTGCGAAGAAGATCCCGCAACCGAGGATTGTCCAAGTTTCGGCCTTCATCGATCAGTGGCCCTTCTTCTTCGCGTCGGAAATGGCTTCGCCCTTGCCGTTCACGTCTGGAGCATCGGCCAGCCCGGAGGTCTCCCCCGGGTTGTCAGCGAGCTCAAGCGCAGCGATCTCAGGGTGGTGAAGGTCGAATGCCGGGCTGTCAGAACGAATGCGCGGCAGCGAGACGAAGTTGTGACGCGGCGGAGGCGAGGATGTCGCCCACTCCAGCGAGCGGCCCCAACCCCACGGATCGTCGAGGTTGACCTTGGGGCTCTTGCGCGACTTCCACACGTTGTAGAAGAACGGGAGCGTCGAGGCTCCGAGCAGGAACGCGCCGATCGAGGAGATCTCGTTGAGCGTGGTGAACCCATCGGTCGGCGAGTAGTCGGCATAGCGACGCGGCATGCCTTCGACGCCCAGCCAGTGCTGAACCAGGAACGTCATGTGGAAGCCAATGAACAGCAGCCAGAAGTGGATCTTGCCGAGCTTCTCGTCGAGCATTCGACCGGTGAGCTTCGGCCACCAGTAGTAGTAGCCCGCGAACATTGCAAACACCACGGTTCCGAAGACCACGTAGTGGAAGTGCGCCACCACGAAATAGCTGTCGGAGATCGGGAAGTCGAGCGTCGGTGCGGCCAGGATGATGCCGGTCAGACCACCGAAGAGGAACGTCACGAGGAAGCCGAGCGAGAAGATCAGCGGGGTGTCGAAGGACAGAGATCCCCCCCATAGCGTGCCGATCCAGTTGAAGAACTTCACGCCGGTTGGCACCGCGATCAGGAACGTCATGAACGAGAAGAACGCCAGGTCGACCGCGCCGGTGACGAACATGTGGTGAGCCCACACCGCCACGGAGAGCGCTGCGATCATCAGTGTCGCACCGACGAGGCCGATGTAGCCGAAGATCGGCTTGCGGCTGAAGACCGGAAGGATCTCGGTGATGATGCCGAAGAACGGCAGAGCAATGATGTAGACCTCAGGGTGGCCGAAGAACCAGAACAGGTGCTGCCAGAGGATCGGCCCACCGTTGGCAGCGTCGAAGACGTGCGCACCCAGCTGACGATCTGCCTCAAGAGAGAGCAGCGCGGCGGCGAAGATCGGGAACGCGATCAGGATGAGCATGCTGGTGACCAGCGTGTTCCAGACGAAGATCGGCATCCGGAACATCGTCAGACCCGGTGCACGCATCGTGAAGATCGTGGTCACGAAGTTGACGGCACCGAGGATTGTTCCGAGACCGGCCATCCACAGACCCATGATCCATAGGTCACCACCGACGCCTGGAGAGTTCACGGCATCGCTCAACGGCGCGTACGCGAACCAGCCGAAGCTTGCCGCACCACCAGGTGCGATGAAGCCCGAGACGGTGATCAGACCACCGAACAGGTAGAGCCAGTAGCTGAACATGTTGAGGCGTGGGAACGCGACATCCGGTGCGCCGATCTGCAGCGGCATGATCGCGTTGCCGAATCCGAAGAACAGCGGCGTTGCGAACAGCAGCAGCATGATCGTGCCGTGCATCGTGAAGAGCTGGTTGTAGACCTCGTCATCGACGTACTGGCTGCCGGGCTGGGCGAGCTCAGCGCGGATCATCAGGGCGAGGATGCCGCCGAAGATGAAGAACACGAACGAGGTGACGAAGTACATGTTGCCGATCACCTTGTGATCGGTCGTGGTCAGAACTGTGACGACCTTCTGGCCCAGAGTGCGCTCGCGAATGGCCGCGCGATCAGAGCTGTCATCGAATGCGGCAGTCGCCGTTGCGTCGGCCATCAGCCCTCATCTCCGTGTTCGTTCAGACCGGCAATGGTGTCGGCTTCTTCGGCGCCCGCAGGACGGCCGATGTCGCCGGCGTCCTTGAGCTCGTTGAGGTGCGCGTCGTACTCGGCTCGCGAGACGACGTGGACCTTGAAGATCATGCGTGAGTGATAGAGGCCGCAGAGCTCAGCGCAGCGGCCGGTGAAGACGCCCTCACGAGTCGGGGTCATGTCGAACGAGTTGACGCGACCGGGGACGACGTCGAGCTTGAAGTAGAACTCGGGAACCCAGAACGAGTGGATGACGTCAGGCGACTTGAGGTCGAAGCGCACGGACTCATCGACCGGGAGCCACAGCTCGGTCGGATCCTCAGGTGTGCCGACTTCGAAGACGCTGTCGCCTGCGACGGCGGATTCTTCGAGGTAGTTGAAGCCCCACTGCCACTTGCTGCCGATGACCTCGACGGTGTGGTCAGGGTTCTTGACCTTCTCGAGCATCTCGTTCTGCGAGGTGACCGTGTGGAAGAAGAACACCGCGACGATGATGACGGGCGC
>JAKFCR010000378.1:0-10215 GCA_036676545.1 Aeromicrobium sp.
GACATTTTCGTGTTCGATTACCACGCTGGTGTCGACGAGCACGGGCGTTACCTGGGCTCGCTCAAGTCGACCGGGATCCGGCCGGCCTTCCTCGACAAGCTTCAGGACCAGGGGATCTACCCCTCGCCCGAGCTGTTCGACGGCCAGGGCTGACCAACCATGCGAATCGTGCTGACTGCCTTCATGGCGGCCCTCCTCTCGGGGGCAATGGGGGTGAACCCCGCGAGCGCTGCCGACCCGTGGAAGGTCAACGCTGTCGAGGTGTCCGACGGCACCGTGTCGCTCACCGTGAGCGGCCCGCCTGGCGCAGCAGTCACTGCCCCGGAGTCGATCGTCGTCACGGCTGGCGGAAAAGCACTCAAGTCCTCCGTCGATGCAGAATCTCCACCGACCGACGCCGCGACCGGTCGGCGTATCGCCTATCTGGTGGTCGACGTGAGTGGCTCGATGGTGGGCCCAGGCATCACGGCTGCGCGCCAGGCGGCGTCTGACTACGCCAAGGCCATACCCGACGATGTCGAGCTGGGGCTGATCACGTTTTCCGAAACGGTGAAGGTGGACGTCGTGGCATCTACAAACCATGACCTGGCTCCAGATGCGCTCAATGACGTCACTCCCGAAGGCGACACCGCTCTCTACGACGCCGTGCGCTCCGCCGTGGCAGAAGCACAAAAGGTCTCCGGAGCCGACGAGCAACGGCTACTCATCCTGAGCGACGGCGCGGACACGAGCAGCGCCTCGTCCCTGGAGGAAGCGGCGGCTGCCCTTCAGCGCAGCTCGGTGCAGGCTGACGTGGTGGCATTCGGGGTCCCGGGCGACAGGACAGCACTCGAGCGCCTTTCCGGAGCTTCAGATGGGCGAGTGCTGGCTGCGGACAATGCCGAGAAGCTCGCCGACGCCTTCCGGTCTGCAGCCGCTACCTTCGCACCTCGCCTTCGGATTGAGGCTGCCGTCCCCGAGGAGCTCGCGGGCAAGGCCTCGACCATCGTGGTCAGCGGCGGAACCGGGGATGAATCCTGGCAGGCGGAGGCTCCGGTGACGTTCGCCGCTCTGACGAAGAGCTCGCCCTCGAGTACTGACTCGACTGCATCACCTGTGTCGGGGATCCTCTTGCCGGCGCTGCTTGCCGCAATTTTCGCAGTCTTGTTGTTCCTGTTTGTCGGCCTTCTGAGGATTCCGGAGAGGGCTCGCGATCGGATCACCTCGGCCACTCGGCTCGCCGAGGCCAGCCGATATCGCGTCGGAGCGGCGACGTTCGCTCAGCGAGAACGAGACGGTGATCCGAACCGCGCCACCTCGTCTGGCTCGGCCGTCAGCCGACAGGCGCTCGCGCTCATGGATCGTCGGCTTCGGTCCGCTGGATCACGTCAAAAGGTTGTCACGGATCTCGAAGGCGCGGGACTGCGCATGCGACCCGAAGAATGGGCCGTGCTGCAGTTGTGTGTCATCGTCACCGCTGCGGTGGCCCTCAGCCTGCTCTTCGGTTCCATCCTCCTGATTCCGGTCGGCGGGCTGCTCGGATGGCTCGGCTGCCGCCTTTTTCTCAAGATCCGACGTTCCCGACGCGAAGCCAAGTTCCTTGAGCAGGTTCCCGACACCCTGCAGCTCATTGCCGGCTCATTGCGCGCCGGGTTCTCGTTGCCTCAGGCGTTGGGAACCGTGGTCCGCGAGGGCACCGAACCGACGGCAAGCGAGCTCAGTCGGGCGCTCGCCGAAGCCCGTCTCGGCGCCACCCTTGAGGACTCGCTCGACGGAGTCGCCCAACGGATGAACTGCATGGACCTGGCCTGGGTCGTCATCGGAGTGCGTATCTCCCGCGAAGTTGGTGGCAATCTCGCTGAAATCATGGGAACGACGGTGTCGACGATGCGCGAACGCGCCGAGCTTCGAGGGACCGTGCGCGTCCTATCGGCAGAAGGCCGCTTTTCGGCGTGGATCCTGAGTGCCCTGCCGTTCCTCGTCGGAGGATTCCTGTTGGTGTTCCGGCCGGGATACTTCGAACCCATGACGGAGTCACTTGTCGGCTGGATCATGTTCGCCATTGGTGCAGTGCTTCTCGCGTTTGGAATTTTCTGGCTCAGCAAGCTCGTGAAGATCAAGGTGTGAACCCATGACGTTTCTGCTGATAGGTGCCGCGGCCATCGGCCTGGCCATTGCCCTGGTCGTCTACCTCGTGGCGGCGCCAGTACCCGCGGACCAGGCTTCCCCATCCCCATCTCCGGCACCATCACAGACCAAGAGCTCATTGGGTGCGCAGGAGATCCCGCCGCTGTATGAGCGATTCGCCTCAGTAGCGCGCCGACTCACACCGAACGACTACACACGGCGCCTGCAACGTCGGCTCGACATCGCCGGAAACCCCGCAGGTTGGCTTCCTGAGAGGGTCCTGGCGTTCAAGGGCATCGGACTGACCGCTGGCATTCTGGTGGGCCTCTACATGGGGTTGCAGTACGGATCTGTCACCGCCGTGCTCGCTCCTGTCGCCGGCGCAGCCGCTGGCTTCTACCTGCCCGACATCTGGATTCGCAACCTCGGCGAGCGGCGTCAGGTCGATATGCGCACCGACCTACCCGACGCCATCGACATGCTGACCGTATGCGTGGAAGCAGGGCTCGGGTTTGATGCTGCACTCGGGCGAGTGGCACAGACCATGGACGGCCCCGCCGCATTCGAGTTCGCCCGTGTGATCCAAGAAATGCAGTTCGGCAGCTCCCGCATCGACGCGCTACGCGCGGCCGCCGATCGCACCGACATCCCAGAGCTTCGTACCTTCATCTCTTCGATCGTTCAATCGACGGAACTTGGCATCTCCATCGGCGACGTCCTGCGGGCGCAGTCAGGCCAAATGCGCGTTGTCAGGCGGCAACGCGCCGAAGAACAGGCACAGAAGCTGCCGGTGAAGATCCTGCTACCCCTGATCTTCTGCATCCTGCCTGCTCTCTTCGTCGTCGTCCTTGGGCCGGCAATCCTGAACATCATGGATCTGTTCTCAGGGCTCTGACACGGCGCAGGGCTGGATCCGGCCAGTCAGTTGGAGCAGAACGACGGGTCCGACACCCCGGTCACCACGAACGGGCGGTAGTGCTGCGTGCGTTCTTCCCACCAGCGGTTGCCTCCGCGCATCGGGTGGTCGACACCGGGCTTGATGATGACTTTCTGCCCGCTTCGAGAAACGAACGTGCCGCCGAGGTCTCGATCGGAGAGCAGCCGGCGGATCTCGATCTCCGGGATGCCTGCGCGGGCCGTGACAGGGGACGCATTGGTGGTGCGGGCCTTTCGGGGACGCAGCGTCTCGACTTCTTCGACGATCCACCAGCGATTCTGCGAGTCGATCACGTGCACTGATGGCAGGAAGAGATGATTGGTGCCGGGACCCTCGGTGCGAAGGCCGGAGAACATCGTGAGACGCGACGAAGTACCGAAGCCGAGATAGGGCGAGGCGACGAGGGCAAGCGCCGCCAGGCAAACGACGACGCTCGCGGCAGGTAGGCGGCTCAACCGGATCGTCGTGCTCCGGTTCCGCACGGTGGCACGGACCAAGGAAACAAGCAGAGCAACGCCCGTGATGACGGTCGCGATCCAGCTGAGCAGGATGAGGAGGACCGAGCCGCCTTCAGTTCGATCGCCGAGCACGAACAGGGTCGTCGTCACGCTCACCAAGATGGGCGCAGGTACCCGACTCAGGTCCCGCACGATCGCGCTGCGGCGCAGCGTTGACCGCACGGCATCACCAGCGTCGCTGACGTCGTCAGGATGCGCGAACAACAGGAAGAACGCCCACAAGGTCACGCTGAAATCAGCGACTCCGACCGCTGGGCTGAGGCAGACCAGAAGGTGGAAGCCGATGCCGATGACGACGCCCCAGCGCCGAGTCTTGGGAAGAAGCAGGAGCAGTGGGATCGAGGTCTCAGCCACCAGTGTCAGGATCAGGAACCCAGCCGCTGCGCCGTCACCACGATCGATCAGACCGCCCGATGCCTTGGTGGCAATCCAGGTCGCGCAGGAGCGAGCCGGGTCGAGAAACGACTCGTTGTACTTCGCCAGAGCCGCCGCCGCATAGGCGATCAGTAGGACGACCCTGGCGCCGCCAGCGACCGCCATGACCACATCAGCACTGTCTGACGGCCTCGTCCGCAACCAACGGACGAGGATGAGGATGTTGACGAATGCCGCCAGAAGCTGGTGATCGGGTGAGAACGGGAGATGCCAGACAGCATCCAAGACCTGCGACCCGGCAAGCAGGCACAAGCGTCCTGCCGACCGTGGCGCCGCCAGGACCCACAGCGCCGCGAGCACGTTGAGGATCGATATGAGGTCGAGAGGCCCGCGTGAGCCGTTCGCATGGTGAACGAGGTTCGCCAGCGCCCAGACGACAACGAACGTGGACCCGAAGGTAGTCGGCTTCACACGCATCGATTTGTCGACCGTCGTCCTCGGAGTCTGAACTGGTTGTTCCCGAGAATACCCGGATTACCCGTCTTCACTGCGGTGTTCGACCTGCCTGCTGAACCACGCACACGTCCGGTGAGGCATCGTGCACATCATCTTCGAGCCGCCAGCAGGAGCCAAGCGCGAGTCACGCTCCCTGGTACGACTCGGCCACGACGGCAACGGGACAGTGAGACCGCTTGAGAATGTCTGACGCGAACGGGCGCGAAAGCGACAGCGGCGTCGGATGGTGTGGCCGACCGACTACGACCAGGGCAGCGCTCCCAGTCGCTCGCAACACCGATTCCTCAGCATCATCTCGCCCGTAGACCTCGAAGATCCTTACGTCTGGGAACTTCGCCCGCCATCCGGCAAGAATCTCGGTGATCCTTGCCCTCACCCGGTTCGCCTCATCCGGTGCCGTCCCCGGCTCGATCGCGTGCAGGACGTGCAGCGACGAATGGTGTGCGTTGGCTTGCTCTATGGCGAACCGCATCGGGCCATCAGCCGTGGTGTCACCAGCGAGGGTGACGACGATGTCGCCCGTATAGGTGTCGGACCCGTCATGCTCGGGAACCACGATCACCGGGCACGAAGCGTGCAGCGCGAGGTGGCCAGCGACCTTCGTCCGCAGCAGCCGCTCGTACCACGGGACGTCATCGGAGCCGAGGACGATGAGTCGTGCTTCAGTCGAAGCATGCTCGATCGCGCGCACGGGCTCGTCCGTCGACAAGATGTAGTCGACTGCCAGCCCAGGCGCTTCGCGCACGATGTAGTCCCGGGCTTCGTCGAGCACGACCTGCCCCGCCCGTCGCAGGTCCTCAATCACCTCGTAGCCGGCGTAGAACCCGGCCGCTTGTGCCGGCACACCCACGGAGTGGACGACCCAGAGTGGGCATCCCGCCGCGCTCGCCTGACGGATGGCGAGCGCGAGAGCGGCGGGCTGCTTGTCGACGATCCCAACGACAACGGGTCTACTTGCGGTGTTCATGAGGCCTCCAGAGTTCGAATAAGTACCTCCACGGTGCGAGCCACGAGCCACCGAAAACATGGACACCAGACCAGATTCGTGGGGACCTAGGTCCCAGACCGGGAGACGTGACCGTACGGGACGATCGCGACATCTGCGCCGAGGCCGAAGTGACCGTAGCGTTGCTGCATGGTCCGCCTCCGCCGTACGTCCGCGAGCTCGCCGGGCTGGGCGCGGGTCAGGCACGGCAAGGGCTTTCGCTATCTCGACCAGGACGGCGTACCGCTCGAAGAGATCGACGTCGAGCGCTGCAAGAAGCTGGTGATCCCTCCGGCCTGGACCGAGGTGTGGATCTGCCCGGTCGAGAACGGCCACCTCCAGGCGGTCGGCACCGACGCCGCCGGAAGGCGGCAATACCTCTATCACCCAGAATGGCGGATCCGACGGGACCTCGAGAAGTTCGAGAAGATGGAGGGCTTCGCCGCTGCGCTGCTCAAGCACCGGGCGGAGTCGCGTCGCGATCTGGGCGGTGACGAGCTAAGCCTCGAACGAGTCATCGCCACCACGTTCAGCTTGCTCGATCTCGGCATGTTCCGCATCGGATCGGATCGTTATGCCGAAGACAACGGCAGCTACGGACTCACGACACTGGAGAAGCAGCACGTCCACATCGACGGCAGGGCTGTGTCGTTCGCGTACGCCGCCAAGTCCGGTCAGGAGGTCGAGGTGACGGTCCGCGACGAGCGGGTCGCTGAGGTGCTTCGGGCTCTCAGGCATCGTCGCGGAGGCGGGGACCGGCTGCTGGCGTACAAGGACGCCGGTCGTTGGAAGGAGATCGTCGCCGACGACGTCAACAGCTACATCAAGGAGCTGCTCGGCGAGGACTACTCCGCGAAGGACTTCCGTACGTGGCGCGGCACGGCGATCGCCGCCCTCTCACTGGCCCGCGCGAAGGCTGACACCCCGACTGCGCGCAAACGCGCCGTCAAGGCCGCGATGGAGGTCGTCTCTGAGCATCTCGGCAACACCGCAGCCATCGCGCGCACCTCATATGTCGATCCCCGCGTCGTCGACCTGTTCCATGACGGCGTAACCGTCAAAGCAGGTCACAGCCATGCCGCACCCGGTTCGACCATCAGCCGTACGCTGGAGCGCGAGGTTCTGAGGATGCTGAAACGGGCCTAAGCGGCCACATCGCACCGCGATAGGCGATGATGGAAACTGCAACACGTTCTATTCTTGGCGACGATCAGGGAGATTCCATGGTACCGGTGCACGTCGGCTACGCGGCGATGAGCGAGCAGTTCCACCCCACGGAGCTCGTCGACCTGTGCGCCTATGCCGAGAACGGTGGTTTCAACGGCGTCATGGCCGCTGACCACTTCCAGCCGTGGGTCCCAGCCCAGGGACACGCGCCGTACATCTGGAATGTGTTGACGGCAGCCGGCGAGCGTACGCGCGGAGACATCGGACCCGGCGTCATCTGCCCCTCGTTCAAGACGCATCCCGCGATGGTTGCACAGGCTTCGGCAACGCTGGCTGCGATGTACCCAGGCCGCCACTGGCTCGGACTCGGCTCGGGCGAAGCCCTCAATGAGCACATCGTGGGCGGCTACTGGCCCGAGGCACCCGAGCGGCTCAGCCGTATGTGGGAAGCCATCACGATCATCAAGAAGCTGTTCACCGGCAAGGACGTCAAGCACAAGGGTGAGTTCTTCACGCTCGAAAAGACCCGGCTCTGGACGCTCGACGATCCGCCGCCGATCTATGTCGCGACTGCGGGACCGATCACGGCCAAGCGTGCCGGCAAGGAAGTCGACGGCATCATCACCCCAGGCGCGACGACCGAGAAGGTCGCTGGACTGCTCGGCAAGTTCGCCGATGGCGCCCGCGAGGCCGACAAGGATCCGGACACCATGCCGAAGGTCCTTCAGCTGCACCTGTCGTGGGCGCCCACGTACGAGGAAGCACTAGAGAACGCCATGACGGAGTGGCCCAACGGCGGCATGAAGTTCCCCAAGGGCGATATCCGCTCGCCATACGACCTCCAGGAGATGGCCAAGATGGTCCGGCCCGAGGACTTCGAAGGCCGCATGCTGATCTCCGAAGACCCTGACGCGCATCGCGCAGAGATCCAGAAGTTCCTCGACGAGGGCATCGACACCGTCTACCTCCACAACGTTGGACGCAACCAGCGCGAGTGGATCGACGTCTTCGGCAAGGACGTCTTGCCGAACCTGCACCGCTGAGATTTCAAGCCACCAGTGATGATTGAGCCATGACCGCGTCACCCAACGAGCGTGAGATCACCCGCGCCGTACGGCGTGCTGTCGCGGGAAAGTCGATCGATGCGAACGAAGCCGCTGGATTGCTCAGCGCTCGCGGTGAGCTGCTGCGCGAGCTTATGGCCGCGGCGGTCCGCGTACGCGATGCCGGCCTCGACGCTGCTGGCCGTCCCGGCGTCGTGACGTACAGCAAGAAGGTCTTCATCCCGCTGACCCGGTTGTGCCGAGACCGGTGCCACTACTGCACGTTCGCGACCACGCCCAACCGTCTGCCTGCGCCGTTCCTGTCGCCCGACGAGGTGCTCGACGTCGCGCGCAAGGGTGCCGCGATGGGCTGCAAGGAAGCGCTGTTCACGCTCGGTGACCGACCTGAGGACCGCTGGGACGATGCCAAGGAATGGCTCGAGGCGGCCGGCTACGACAGCACACTCGAATACGTACGCGCCATGTCGATCCGGGTGCTCGAGGAGACCGGTCTGCTGCCCCACCTCAACCCCGGCGTCATGAGCTGGAAGGAGATGTCACGGCTCAAGCCGGTCGCTCCGTCGATGGGCATGATGCTCGAGACGACCAGCCGACGACTGTTCGAGGAGAAGGGCCAGGCGCACTACGCCAGCCCCGACAAGGATCCGGCCATACGCATCCGCGTGCTCGAGGATGCCGGCCGACTCAACATCCCGTTCACGACCGGACTGCTGATCGGCATCGGCGAGACGCTCGAGGACCGAGTCGAATCGATCTTCGAGCTCCGCCGGATCGCGCGTACGTACGGCTCGGTCCAAGAAGTCATCATCCAGAACTTCGTCTCCAAGGACGACACCGCAATGCGCGCTACGCCGGACCTGCAGGTCGAGGAGTACCTCGCGGCCATCGCGACGACCCGCATCCTGATGGGTCCGTCGATGCGCGTGCAGGCGCCACCCAACCTGGTCGACCTCGAGGACTGCCGCTCGCTGCTGGACGCCGGTGTCGACGACTTCGGCGGCATCAGCCCGCTGACGCCCGATCACGTCAATCCCGAGCGTCCCTGGCCCGAGCTCACCGCGCTGACCGAGCTGTGCGCCGAGCAGGGCTTCACCCTGACTGAGCGTCTGACGGCTCACCCGCAGTTCCTGTCCGAGCCGTGGCTCGACCCACGCTTGCTCCCGCACGTCGACGCGCTCGTCGGAGAGAACGGTCTGGCCAACCCGGACGCGCGCGCCGAGGGCCTGCCCTGGCAGGAGCCCGACGGCGGATGGACGCCGACCGGTTGGCTGTCGCAGGGACGCACCGAGCTCCATACCGAGGTCGACACTGTCGGTCGTACGACCGACCGCCGCAGCGACTTTGAGGACGTCTACGGCGACTGGTCGGTGCTTCGCGACGGACAGGCGAGTCGCGAAGGTGCAGCACTGGTCGGCATCGGCGACGACGGCTTCAGCAACGCGATGCGCGCAGCCGAACGCGATCCAGCCGGTCTGTCGGACGCCGATGCGCTGGTCCTGATGACAGCCGAGGGCTCACGGCTCGACGAGCTGGCCACGTACGCGGACGGACTGCGCAAGCAGGCAGTGGGCGACGAGATCACCTACATCGTCAACCGCAACATCAACTTCACCAACGTTTGCTACACCGGCTGCCGATTCTGCGCCTTCGCCCAACGCCGTACGGATGCCGACGCCTACACGCTCTCGCTCGACGAGATCGGCAACCGCGCAACTGAAGCCGTCGCGCTCGGCGCGACCGAGGTCTGCATGCAGGGCGGCATCCACCCGGATCTGCCAGGGACCGCGTACTTCGACATCGCCGCCGAGGTGAAGCGCCGCGAGCCCAGCCTCCACGTCCACGCGTTCAGCCCGATGGAGGTCATGAACGGTGTCAGCCGCACCGGCCTCTCGGTCCGCGACTTCCTGATCAAGGCCAAGGAGTCCGGCGTCGACTCCCTGCCCGGCACTGCGGCCGAGATCCTCGACGACGACGTCCGCTGGATCCTCACCAAGGGCAAGCTGCCGACGTCGGAGTGGATCGACGTGATCCGTACGGCTCATGAGGTGGGCCTGCCGACGACGTCGACGATGATGTACGGCCACGTCGACCACCCGGGCCACTGGGTCAACCACCTGCGCACCCTCGCCAACCTGCAGCGCGAGACCGGCGGGTTCACTGAATTTGTGCCGTTACCGTTCGTGCACCAGTCCTCGCCGATCTACCTCGCCGGGGTTGCCCGCCCAGGGCCGTCAGTCCGAGACAACCGTGCGGTGCACGCGATGTCGCGCATCATGCTGCACGGCCTGATCAACAACATCCAGTGCTCGTGGGTCAAGCTCGGCCCCGAGACCTGCACACAGGTGCTCCGAGGTGGCGTCAACGACCTCGGCGGCACGCTGATGGAAGAGACCATCAGCCGCATGGCCGGCAGCACCAACGGATCGCGCAAGTCGATCGAGGAGCTCGAGAACATGGCTGCGCTGGCGGGTCGCCCCGCAGTGCAGCGCACCACGACGTACGGCCGAGTCGCCGTGGTCCCGGTCGGAGCCTGACATGTTCACGGTG
>JAKFCR010000379.1:0-14840 GCA_036676545.1 Aeromicrobium sp.
GCCGTGGTGCCGAGGCGCTCGACATGCTGCAGGCAATGAACACCGGCCACGACGGGTCAATCTCGACCCTGCACGCGAACTCGCCACGCGAAGCGGTCGCGCGCCTCGAGACCATGTCGCTGATTTCCGGGACGGATCTGCCCGCGTGGGCGATCAGAGAGCAGGTGGCTTCGGCTGTCGACGTGATCATTCACCTTGATCGAATGCGTGATGGCTCCCGCCGTATCACAGCAATCACAGAGGTGCTCGGCATGGAGAACGACCTTGTCGTGCTCCAAGATGTCTTCGTCTTCGACTACGCGGCCGGTCTTGACGCACACGGAACGTACCGAGGAACCCAGATTCCCACGGGAATACGCCCGAGGTTCATGGACACGTTCGAGCAGAAGGGTGTCGCGTACAACCTTCTCGGTCTGGGTCCCGGAAAGGTTGTGAGCTAGCGACTCTCCGCCCCCTTGCCGTGACACTTTACATTTGATACCTTCGTGTAAAGCGCCCGTCGTCGAGGACAGCTCCCAGGGTGCACAAGGAGGACCATCATGACGATCCAGGCAACGGTCGACGGAGTCGACATCCAGTGGCGAGACAGCAAGCGCTATCTGTGGCTGATGGGCGCGATCATCCCGCTCATCCCCATGGCCATGTGGGGCTTGTACGCGTGGACCGGCTCGACGCTGGCGTGGTACTTCGGCCCGTTCTTCGTCTTTGTGCTGATCCCGATCGCCGATGTCATTGCTGGCATCGATCGCGACAATCCGCCTGACGAGATCATCGACGCGCTGGAGGAGGACCGCTACTACCGCTGGGTGACCTACGCGTTCATACCTGTACAGGTCGTCGGCCTCATCTGGGGCGCCTACTTGCTCGGTGGCGGCACGCTGCCCGGGATCGACGATCCGCTGACCGTCGTCCAGAAGATCGGACTCGCTCTCGGCCTCGGCATGGTCGCAGGTATTGGCATCAACACCGCGCACGAGCTGGGTCACAAGAAGGAGGAGTACGAGCGCTGGTTCGCCCGCGTCGCACTCGCACAGACCTTCTACGGACACTTCTTCATCGAGCACAACCGCGGCCACCACGTGCGTGTCGCGACTCCCGAGGACCCGGCTAGTGGCCGCCTCGGCGAGACCGTCTGGGAGTTCATGCCTCGTACGATGTGGGGCAGCCTCAAGAGCGCGTGGGGGCTGGAGAAGAAGCGCTTCGCGCGCCAGAAGAAGACCCACTGGTCGATCAAGAACGACCTGTTCAATGCGTGGATGTTCTCGGTCGTGCTGTGGGGCGGGCTGACCATCGCGTTCGGCCCCGAGATCCTTCCGTACCTCGTGCTTCAGGCGATCGCCGGAATCTGGCTCCTTGAGTCGGTCAACTACCTCGAGCACTACGGCATGAAGCGCCAGCTGCTCGAGTCAGGACGCTACGAGCGGGTCAACCCGAGCCACAGCTGGAACAGCAACAACATCGGCACGAACGTGCTGCTCTACCACCTGCAGCGCCACAGTGATCACCACGCGAATCCGACCCGTCGCTACCAGGCGCTGCGTGACTTCAAGGAAGCTCCGGTGCTCCCGACGGGTTATGCAGGCATGATCGTCCTCTCGTGGGTGCCGCAGATCTGGCGCTCGGTGATGGACAAGCGCGTCATGCAGCACTACGACGGCGATCTCAGCCGCGCCAACGTCCACCCACGTACCGCTGCCAAGTACGCGAGGAAGTACGCCGCATGAGCCAGTTCATTTGCCCCAACTGTGAGTACGTGTACGACGAGGAGAAGGGCGATCCTCGCGAGGGCTGGCCGGCCGGAACCCCGTTCGCAGAAGTCGACGCCGACTGGACGTGCCCCGACTGCGGCGTACGCGAGCAGGTCGACTTCGTGCCGATCGAGGAGTTCGAGCACAACGACCAGGACGGCAACATCATTGCCGCGGAAACGCGCGCCAAGAAGGAACAGTCATGAAGCGGTGGGAATGCCAGCAGTGCGGGTTCATCTACGACGAGGCTGAAGGGTGGGAAGAGGAGAACATCCCACCTGGCACGAAATGGGAGGACATCCCTGACGACTGGACCTGCCCCGACTGCGGAGCAGCCAAGGCTGACTTCGAAATGTTGGAGCTGGTCTGATCCATGCGGACCGTCATCGTCGGTGCCGGCGTCGCGGGAGTGAGTGCGGCTGGCGCGCTCCGTGCAGCCGGCCGCCAGGGCGAGATCGTTCTCGTCGGCGATGAGCCTGAGCTGCCCTATCGGCGACCGCCGGTCTCCAAGGAGATCATCCGCGGCGAGAAGACGACGGACGAGATCCGGATCAAGAAGGCGGAATGGTTCGCTGACCAGCAGATCACCCTGCGCACCGGCACCACAGTGACGTCGATCGGCGACGGCGCGGTACATCTCGACGGCGAGGAGCTGGCCTACGACCAGCTGCTGCTCGCGACCGGCGGCCGAGCGCGCAACCCGTGGGACGCGATGGGCATCCGTACGCTCCGGTCGGTCGCTGATGTGCCGCGCCTTCAGTCAGAGATGGCTGCCGGCAAGCACCTCATAGTCGTTGGCGCCGGCCTGATCGGTTCCGAGATCGCCGCGAGCGCCCGTGGGCTCGGTTGCGAGGTGACGCTGCTCGAGACGGCTCATGTGCCGTTGCCGCGGCTGCTCCCTCCGGAGCTCGCGCAGATGTACGTCGAGCTGCACAAGGCCGAGGGCACTGATCTCCACACCAACGTGAACGTCGCCTCGATCACGGACGAGGGCGAGACGGTCGTACGCGCCGATGACGGACGTTCCTGGTCTGGACCTGTCGTGGTGGTCGCGGTCGGCATGGAGCCCAATATCGCGCTCGCCGAGCAGGCAGGTCTGGCAATCGCACCGCCCGAGGACGGGGGCGGCATTCTGGTCGACGAGTTCGGCCACACGTCCGCGCCGGGCATCTTCGCTGCAGGCGATGTCGCCAATCAGCCCAATCTCGTCCTGGGTGGACGTCATCGCGTTGAGCACTGGCAGGGCGCACAGAATCACGGCACGTCAGTTGGCAAGAACATGGCTGGCCTGGAGATGGCTTTCACAGAGGTGCCATGGTGCTGGTCTGACCAGTACGGACATACGCTGCAGGTGGTCGGCTGGCCGCTTGCGACGCACGAGCTCGTCGTACACGGCTCGCTCGCGGAGCACGACTTCACCGCCTATCTACTCGAGGACGGCGTCGTACGAGGTGCAGTCGCGATGGCCCGTCCCGGCGAGATCCGCACAGCCCGCAAGTGGATTGCGGACGGTGCCCGCCTTGAGGATGTGTTGTCATGACCGAGCGCAGCGAGGTCAACATGGGCGTCGTGGTTGAGGTACGCGTGCCCGTACGAGAGCGCCTGCTGGACGCGGCCCAGGCCGTCATCGAGGCCTCCGGCTGGTCGAGCCTGACCATGGCTGGCATCGCCGATGCTGCCGGAGTCAGTCGGCAGACGGTCTACAACGAGTTCGGCAACAAGCACGGCCTTGCCGAGCAGCTCGCGATGCGCGAGCTGGGACGGTTCCTCGACATCGTGCGCGAGCGGATGGCGGCGGAGACCACGCTCGTCGACGGAATTCGCGCCGCCTGCGAAGGCGCGCTGCTGATGGGGGAGCAGAGCCTGCTCGTCCGCACGATCGTGACGTCGCTGCCCGAGGAGCAAGACGCAGACTTCCTGCAGATTCTGACCACGGAGTCGGGCGAGATCGTCGAAGCGGCCGTGGCGGTCGTCAAGCAGTCGGTCATCGAGCTCTACCCCCCGGTGCCCCTGACCGACGCCGAGCTCGAGGTCGCCGTCGAGGTGGTCGTACGTCTCGTGTTGTCGGCGATCACACGACCCTCGAAGTCGTCGCTCGAAGCCGCCAACGACATCGCCTGGATCATCGGACTGGCGCTCAAGGGCGCGACTGGCTAGCGCCCGGTCACTCCATCAATCGCCTGGCGCAGGATGTCGGCGTGGCCGTTGTGGCGGGCGTACTCGCCGATCATGTGCACGTACGTCATCCGCAGCGACATGTCCTCGCCATGGTTCGTGAAGGTGTGGTCGAAGGACAGGTCGGCGACGGCTTCGTCGCCGAGGCGCCATTCCTCCTGGATCTGCTCGAACGCGGCAGGTGCCTCCTCGGCCACGAGGTGCTCGAAGTCGTGGTCCTTGCCGAGCGCCAGGTCGTACAACGGCTCGATGCCGGTGGCGCCGGCGCGGATGCGAAACCAGGTGCGCTCGACCTTCGCCATGTGTCGTACCAAACCGAGCAGCGAAAGGTTCGAAGGAGGCACGGGCTGAACGATCAACTGTTCGCCGGTGAGCCCGGCACAGATGTTGAGGAGCGTCGCGCGCTCCCACTGGAGGAAGGTCTCGAGGATGGGACGGTCAGGTCCGGTGAGCGGGCCGTCTACGGGGTCGATCGCGGGCGCGGTCCAGGGCATTGCGCCATCGTAGACACCTAGATCCAGCGGTTGAACCACATGCGGTCGCGCCAGGAGTCGTAGCTGATCAGGTCGTCGGTATAGATCGGGTGGAAGAACCAGAATGTCGCGACGACCGCGGTCAGGAGCACGCCAGCGACAAGCCATACCGCGTAGCGCTGGCGGGGTGTCTCCGCGGCCTTGACCAGGCCACTCACGACGAGGGAGAGCGCGATGATCGTGAACGGGATCGAGACCACGGCGTAGAACGAGAAGATCGGTCGACCCGACGAGATGAACCACGGCAACCAGCTGGCAGCCACGCCAAGGACCGGGATGCCCCAACGCCAATCCTTCGTCGTGAACCACGCGACGACCGACGCCATCAGGGCGAGGGCGCCGGTCCACCACAGCACCGGATTGCCGAGCAGCAGTACCTCGCGCATACAGCTCGACGTGGCAGACGTTCCGCACAGCTCGGCGGGGAGGTTGTTCTGCGCGTCCACGCCAACGGGTCGCTCCATCACGAGCCACCCGAGCGGGTTGGACTGGTACGGATGAGTCTTGCCGGCGAGGTAGTCACCGGTGTGGAAGTCCCAGGTCATCACGTGGAAGTGCCACAGCGAACGGAAGGCGTCGATCGTCGGTCCGAACGTTCCGCCGGTCGGGTCGTTGACGTATGCGCCCCAGCCTTTGCCCTCGCCGACGCCCTGGCCGAAGCGCTGCTCGTACAGATCGTGGTGGATCAGCCAACCGGTCCAGGTGGCGATGTAGACGAGGAAGGCGACACCGACGATCGAGAAGAACGCAGGCATGCCGACCGCGAGCGTCGTACGTACCCAGTGATGCGTCAGCCCGCGATCGCGGGTGTGGTCCCGGCGCGCCAGCACCTCCCAGATCACGACGAGTACGCCGAACACCGCGAGTACGTAGACGCCGCTCCACTTGGTTCCGCACGCCATGCCGAAGCAGACTCCCGCGAGGAGCTGCCACGGTCGTATGACGCGGTACCTTCTGAGGCGGTCGCCCGATTTTGAAAGGACCAGCCAGTCGCGATCGGCGACCAGGCAGGCGACGCCGCTGATGAGCCAGAACGCCAGGAACCCATCGAGCAGGGCGATGCGCGACATGACGAAGTGCAGTCCGTCGAAGCACAGAAGCAGGCCCGCAAAGCAGCCGATGATGGTCGAGCCGGTCAGTCGTCGGACCAGGCGGGCGAGGACGAGAACGGTGAGAGCGCCGATCACGACGGCCGAGATCCGCCAGCCGAATGAGTCGAGTCCGAAGATCTGCTCGCCGATCGCGATGATCCACTTGCCGCCGTCGGGGTGCGTGATCTGCGTCGGCTGTCCGGTCATCAGCCCGGTGAGGTCACCGGCTACGACCTTGTCGTTCGCCTTCTCGACGTAGTCCTGTACGTATCCGTGCTTGAGCAGCGACCAAGCGTCCTTGGCGTAGTAGGTCTCGTCGAACATCAGCCGATTGGGATAGCCGACGTTCCAGATGCGTATGACGAAGGCGAGCGCCGCGACTCCGATGGGGCCGATCCAACCCCACGCGCGCTCAGACACGCGGTCGAGAGGGAGGAGGGCGCGGGTCACGAATCGATCGTAGGCGAGGATGGGACACATGCTGATCCTCGCCGCGACACCCATCGGCCAGGTCGCTGACGCGAGCAGCCGACTCGGCGAGGCGCTCGCGACCGCCGATGTTGTCGCCGCAGAGGACACCCGCCGGCTCAAGCGGCTGACCTCCGATCTCGGCATCGAGATCAAGGGTCGCGTCGTGTCGTACTTCGAGGGCAACGAGGAGCGTCGTACGCCTGAGCTTGCGGGGATGCTCCGTGACGGTCTGACCGTCGTGCTGGTGACCGATGCCGGCATGCCCAGCGTGTCCGACCCCGGCTATCGGCTTGTCGTGGCGGCGATCGAGGCCGACATCGCCGTCACGGCGATCCCCGGTCCGTCGGCCGTGCTCACGGCCCTCGCCGTCTCGGGTCTCCCGGTCGACCGGTTCTGCTTCGAAGGGTTCCCGCCACGCAAGGCAGGGGAGCGTACGACGACGTTCACCGAGCTCGTGTCCGAACGACGCACGATGGTGTTCTTCGAGTCCCCGCACCGTACGGAGGCGACATTGCGCACCATGGCCGACGTGTTCGGCGCATCGCGCCCGGCGGCCGTGTGCCGAGAGCTCACCAAGACGTACGAAGAAGTCGCCCGCGGTGGACTCGCAGAGCTGGTGGAATGGGCCGCTGGCCAGGAGCAAGGCATCCGCGGCGAGGTCACGATCGTGGTTGGCGGAGCACCTGCTGACGCGCGTACATACACCGACGAGGACCTCAAGGCGCTTGTCGCCGAGCGCCAGGCAGAGGGGCTGTCACGTAAGGACGCCGTCGAGCAGGTTGCCGGTGAGACGGGTGCGCGCAAGAAGGATGTCTACGACGCTGCGCACTCGTAGAGCCTCGGTGGGTCCCCACTAGGATTGAGGGCGTGTCCGACTCCACGTTCTACGTCACCACACCGATCTACTACGTCAACGATGCCCCGCACATCGGGCACGGTTACACGACGGTCATGGGTGACATCATCACGCGCTGGCACCGTCAGCGCGGCGAGAACGTCTGGTACCTGACCGGCACTGACGAGCACGGGCAGAAGGTCCTCCGCAAGGCCGAGGACAACGGCGTCGGCCCACAGGAGTGGGTGGACAAGCTCGTCGAGGACGAGTGGAAGCCGCTGCTCGCCACCCTCGACATCGCGAACGACGACTTCATCCGTACGACGGAGAAGCGCCACGAGGACGGCTCCAAGGCGTTCTGGCAGGACCTCTTCGACCGCGATGCCGTCTACAAGGGCAGCTTCGAGGGCTACTACAGCGTCGGCGCCGAGGAGTTCATCGCCGAGGACGATGTGGTTGACGGCGAAGGCGACGACGAGGGCTTCAAGGTGTCGAAGATCGACGGCACCCGTCTGGAGTTCCAGACCGAGGAGAACTACTTCTTCCGACTCAGCGACTACCAGCAGAGGCTGCTCGACTTCTACGAAGCGAACCCCACGTTCATCCAGCCCGAGTCGGCCCGCAACGAGGCGATCTCGTTCGTGTCGCGCGGTCTGCGTGACCTCTCGATCTCGCGCTCGACCTTCGACTGGGGCATCGACGTGCCGTGGGACGACAAGCACGTCATGTACGTATGGATCGAAGCCCTGCTCAACTACGCGACCGCAGTCGGCTACGGCACGGACCAGAAGCGTTTTGACGAAGTGTGGCCTGCCAACATTCACCTGGTCGGCAAGGACATCGCCCGGTTCCATGCGGTTATCTGGCCAGCGATGTTGATGGCCGCTGGCCAGCCGGTGCCGCACCAGGTGTTCGCGCATGGCTGGATCCTGGTCGGCGGTCAGAAGATGTCGAAGTCCAAGGCCAACGGCATCCGTCCCGACGAGATCGTCGACACGTTCGGCTCCGACGCCTATCGCTACTACTTCGCGCGCGCACTGACATTTGGCAGCGACGGCTCGATCTCGTGGGAAGACATGCACGCTCGCTATCACGCTGAGCTCGCCAACGGCTTCGGCAACCTCGCGTCGCGGGTGGCCGCGATGATCGGCAAGTACTTCGATGGCACCCTGCCGGCTGGCGGTGAGATCACCGTGGCCGAACAAATGGTGATCGACGTGGTCGCGAAGGCCGCGGCTGACGCCGATGCCGCGATTGACGCGGTCGCACCGCAGGACGCGCTGACCGCCGTATGGCGCATCGTCGACGAGCTCAACGGCTACATCACCGAGCAAGCCCCGTGGAAGGTCGCCAAAGACGATCCAGATGGCGATCGGCTGGCGACGATCCTGACGACGGCCGCGGAGGGTCTCCGCGTGCTCGCGGTGCTGCTCAATCCGGTCATTCCGAAGGCGTCCGCAGTGCTGTGGGACTCGCTCGGTGCTGAGTCAGCGCTCGGTGCCCTGGCGGACCAGCGCATCGATGGCGTTGCCGCCTGGGGTCAGCTGCCCACCGGCTCGACGATCACCAAGCCGTCGTCGCTCTTCCCGCGCATCGAGGCTTCGGTCACAGAGTGAGCTGGCCCGAGACGCCCGAACGGTTGCCGTTCCCGGTGGTGGACAACCACTGCCACATGGACATGCCACCCAGGGACGTCGACATCTTGTCGGTCGACGAGGCACTCGACCGCGCTGCCGCGGTCAACATCACCCGAATCGTCCAGGTCGGCTGCGATCTGCCCGGTGCGCGCTGGGCGGTCGAGACAGCGCAGGCGTACGACTCGGTCGTCGCTGCCGTGGCGCTGCATCCGAATGAGGCGCCGCGTCTCGCCGAAGCCGGCAAGCTCGAGGAGGCGCTCGCGGAGATCGACTCGCTGGCCGGGTCGGGCGACCATGTACGCGCCATCGGCGAGACGGGGCTCGACTACTTCCGTACTGCTGACGAGGGCAAGGAAGCGCAGCACCACTCGTTCCGCGAGCACATCCGGATGGCCAAGCGGCACAACAAGGCGCTGATGATCCACGACCGTGACGCCCACGCCGACGTCCTCGAAGTGCTCGACGACGAGGGGATCCCGGACCGTACGGTGATGCACTGCTTCTCGGGTGACGCAGATTTTGCCAAGGAGTGCGTCGACCGAGGGGCTTTCCTCTCGTTCGCGGGCACCGTGACGTTCAAGAACGCTGCCAACCTGCGGGAGGCACTGCTGGTCACCCCGCGCGACCGAATCCTCGTGGAGACGGATGCGCCCTTCCTCACACCTTCGCCGCACCGGGGACAGCCAAATGCGTCATACCTGATCCCTCTCACAGTGCGATTAATGGCTGAAACGCTAGGGATTTCGGCCGATGATCTTTGCCAGGACATCAATGCCAACACCGATCGGGCCTACGGCGGATCTTGGCCAGAACGAATTTGACCCTGCGGATGCCCTCGCTATGGTGAGAGACTGCCATGACCTCGGATTCCAAGGATTAAGCAGTGCCCCATGCACACCGCGCCGCTCATCGGCTCCCGCATAAATCGACTTCGCTGATCGCTCTCAACCTCGCGATCGTCCTGATCGTCGCCGGCGGCACCGCCGCATACGGCGCGTTCAGCAAAACCATCACCGTCACGATCGACGGCAAGAAGGACACCGTCCGGACGTTCGGTGACACCGTTTCGGACGTCCTGGCCGCGAGGGAAATCACGATCAATGACGGAGACAAGCTCAGCCCGTCGCCGGGTGCGGCAGTCGACGATGGCGACACGATCGACATCTCGTATGCGAAGCCGGTCACCCTCGCGGTCGACGGCACCGTCACGAAGCACGTCGTCTTCGACCGTACGGTCGGCGAGGCTCTCGACAAGTTCGGTGTGAAGCCGGCCGCTGACGCGTACGTGTCTGACAAGCGCTCGGCTCCGCTGTCGCGCAAGGGCTCGGAGATCGTGGTCAGCACCGAGAAGACTCTGACCGTCGTTGCCGACGGTGAGTCCACGGAGGTGACCACCAAGGAGCCCACTGTTGCCAAGGTGCTCGAAGCGGCGAACGTCGAGCTCGACAAGGACGACGAGGTCAAGCCAGGCAACGCCGCCTTCGTGAAGCCAGACCAGAAGCTCAAGGTCGTTCGCATCGAGAAGGTCACCAAGACCGAAGTCGTAGGCGTGAAGTTCCCCGTTGAGGTCCGCAAGGATCCCGAGGCGATGGAGGGCGAGGTCGACGTCCTCAAGGCCGGCAAGAAGGGCAAGAACCGCGAGAAGGTCACCCTCGTCATGGCCGACGGCAAGCTTCGTGACCGCATCGTGCTGACCAGCGAAGTGCTGGTGAAGCCGGTGGGTCAGATTGAGTCGCACGGCACCAGCACGACTCCGCCGGACAGCGTCTGGGACAAGATCGCCCAGTGCGAGTCCGGCGGCAACTGGCACATCAACACCGGCAACGGCTATTACGGCGGACTGCAGTTCAGTGCGGCGACGTGGCGCAGTGTCGGCGGCCCGGGTCTGCCACACGAACACAGCCGTGAGGTGCAGATCAAGTACGCCAAGATCCTTCAAGCTCGTTCGGGCTGGGGTCAGTGGAGTTGCGCGGCCAAGGTCGGTGTCGGCTGACGCCGCCACGGCTCCTCGGTCCGTCCGACATCCGAGAGCTGGCTGAGTCCTGCGGGATTCGGCCCACAAAACAGCGCGGGCAGAACTTTGTCACCGATGCCAACACCGTTCGCCGCATCGTCAAGACCTCCGGAATCGGACCAGATGACGTGGTCGTCGAGATCGGTCCCGGCCTCGGCTCGCTGACGCTCGGCCTGCTCGAGGTCGCGCGTCATGTCACCGCAGTCGAGATTGACGACGTGCTGGCGACGCAGCTGCCATCAACGATCGCCTCGTACGCGCCCGACCAGGTCGACAACTTCGGGCTCGTCGTGGCCGACGCGATGAAGGTGACCTCACTTCCCGGCCCGGAGCCGACCGCGATGGTGGCCAACCTCCCGTACAACGTGTCCGTGCCGGTGCTGCTCACATTCTTCGAGCGCTTCCGGTCGATCCAGACGGGGTTGGTGATGGTGCAGGCGGAGGTCGCGCATCGCTTGGCTGCTGGGCCTGGCTCGAAGACATACGGTGTGCCGTCGGTGAAGTCAGCTTGGTATGCCGAGATGCGCCTGTCGGGCTCTGTTGGCCGCAACGTCTTCTGGCCGATGCCGAATGTCGAGTCCTCGCTGGTCGCCTGGAAGCGTCGCCCCGAGCCGGGTGACGAGGCGCATCGCCTGCGCACGTTCGCGGTCATCGATGCCGCCTTCGCGCAGCGCCGCAAGACCATGCGTGCTGCGCTCTCGGTCCTTGCTGGTTCCGGCGCGGCTGCTGAGGAAGCGCTGGTCAAAGCGGGGATCTCGCCTCAGGCCCGCGGCGAATCGCTCGGTATCGACGAGTTCGCCCGCCTCGGCCAGTTCCTCTAGCTCGTAACCAATATCGGTGCTCAGCAGTTAGTTGGGTCACACAACGTATTCGTGACCAGTTGGAGCACTCCCATGCGCCTCAAGCTCAAGATGTCTGCCGTTGCAAGCGCCATTGCTGTGACCGCTCTATTGATCCAGGGCCTGTCGCCCGCAACGGCAGCGGAAGGTGAGCCCCAGACGACGGCTACGCCGACTCCTGAGGCCCCGGCAACCACCGATGCTGCTCCCGCTGAGGCTGAGGACGTACCCGTTCCGCCGGCCGAGGACACGGAGGGGCTGGTCGACGTGACAATTGGAGAGAAGACCGCGCCGATCCCGCTGCCGCTTGAGAGCTTCGATGTCGTCCAGATCCTCAGGTATGACGTCAGCAAGGAAACTTTCTCGTTCACCGGCGACACCTACGGCGGCAGCGCTGTAGGTGTGTATGTCGATTCAAACTTCCTTGACCTGATCAAGATCGCGACTCGCAAGCTGGGCCTCGCCAGCGTGCCCAAGAGTGCAGGAGGGAATGCGAACACGGCTGAAGTGGCGAGGTTCAGTCTCAACGGGTTCTTCTTCGCACCAGGGGTGGAGGCCTTCGGCATCGACTCGGACGCCAGGAGCGCGCCGCTTGACCGATTCAACGACCACCTCGCAGCACGATCCACCGTAAGGATCGCCAGGCTCGAGGCCGCCGGGCTGCTCATAGAGGGTATCGACGTGACCGCGTTCGCGGGGCAGACCTACTTCGGCGGGCGGACCGAGGACGACTCGTTCTCCGCCACGACACAGATGCATGTCACACGGCTCAAGTCCGGCAACTCGGAGTACCAGAACTACGACGTGCCGCCCAACACGACGTACAACATCTCCGGGCTCGGCAAGGTCGTCCTGAACGAGCAGAAGATCACTGAGCTGCCCGGCGACCGGTATGCCGCCAAGGTGAACGCCATTCGCATCACGCTCAGCACCGCAAGCCTTGGTCTACCGGTCGGCACCAACATCTACATCGGTTCCGCCGAGGCCATCGTCTACGAGTAGCGTCCGTCAGCATCTCTGGCCAACCTGCTTCGTGAGTCCTACCGTGTCCCTCAGGGGCATCGGCAAAGGAGCACGGGCATGACGTTCATCCAGATCATCGAAGGACACACGACTCGCGGCGAGGAGATCGAGGCTGCGGTCGCTGAGCTCGAGGCGAGCACGCAGGGCCGCTACACAGTTCAGCGCTCGATCAGGACGCAGGATCGCGACGATCCGAGCAAGTTCATGACGATCGTCTTCTTCGATTCGTACGAGTCGGCGATGGAGAACTCCAATCTCCCGGAGACCGGGGAGTTTGCGGCCAAGCTGGCAGGGCTCCTCGACGGGCCGCCGACGTTCCACAACCTCGACGTGGTGGAGGACAAGTCCTTCTAGGTCGCCGCACTGTGGTTGGTCCCACGCACTAGGTTGTTGCGGGTGAACGTCGCCACCGTCCGGGTCCCCGCCAAGATCAATCTGTGCCTGGGTGTCGGACCGGTCCGCGATGACGGCTATCACCCGCTCGCCACGGTCTATCAGGCCGTGGGGCTGCACGACGAGGTCCGCGCGACCAGTCGTGCGGATGACGAGATCAACGTCATCGTCAACTCTGAGCTCGACGTGCGCTCCGAGCTGGCCACCGTGCCGGAAGACGACAACAACCTCGCGGTGAAGGCGGCAAAGCTGCTGCGCGATCACACCGGCTTCGTCGGTGGCGTGGACCTGGCGATTCGCAAGGTCATCCCCGTTGCAGGAGGTATGGCGGGTGGCTCCGCGGATGCGGCAGCCTCACTCGTGGCCTGCAACGACGCATGGGGCACGGGCCTCGGACGTGCAGATCTTGAGTTCCTCGCCGCCAAGCTCGGCAGTGATGTGCCGTTCCTTCTCCACGGGGGCAATGCGGTGGGCGGCGGCCGCGGTGAGACGATCAGTCCTGTCCTGGCCCGCGGTTCGTACCACTGGGTGTTTGCAATTGCGGCCGAAGGACTGTCGACGGCCGCCGTGTACGCAGAGTTCGACCGGCTCAACGCCGATGGCAAGGTGCCCGAGCCCAAGGTGCCTGATGCGCTGCTCGCTGCCCTGCGAGCCGGCGACGCAGATGCCCTCGGCGATGCGCTCTCCAATGACCTCACCGAGGCGGCGCTCTCGCTCCGTCCCGAGCTGCAGGACACCCTCGAGGTCGGCATCGAGGCCGGTGCGCTCGGCGCCATCCTCTCCGGCTCCGGTCCTACCGCGATGTTCCTCGCGTCGGACGAACAGCACAGCCTCGACATTGCGTTCGCGCTCACCAGTGCTGCGGCTTGCGCCGATGTTGTGCAGTCGCACGGGCCCGTGCCCGGCGCCCGCCTCGCCTAGGCGTCGATCAGCTCCGAGAGCTCGATCCAGCGGTGCTCATGATCTGACACCTGCTTCTCAAGGTCAGCCACTTCCTTGGTCATGGCCGTGAGCCCGGGTAGGTCGGAGGGATCGTGCTGAGCCATCTCCGTATGAAGGGCGTCGATTCGCGCCGTCAGCTTCTCCATCTTGCGGTCGATCGACGCGATCTCCTTCTTGGTGTTGCGAAGCTCGGCGCTCGACAGACCCGACACCGCAGCGGCCGCCGGTGCAGCACCGGAAGGCCGCGCATCCTGCTCCTTGCGAAGCCTCAGGTACTGGTCAACTCCGCCAGGTAGGTGACGGAAGTGTCCGTCGAGGATCGCGTACTGCTGATCCGTGATCCGCTCGAGCAGGTAGCGGTCGTGCGAGACGACGAGCAGCGTGCCGGGCCAGCCATCCAGCAGGTCCTCCATCGCGGCAAGCATGTCGGTGTCGAGGTCGTTGGTCGGCTCATCCAGCACGAGCACGTTGGGCTCGTCGAGCAGGATCAGCAAGAGCTGGAGGCGACGCTTCTGGCCACCGGACAGGTCGCGTACGGGAGTGGCCATCTGCGCGTTGGAGAAGCCGAGCCGTTCGAGCAGCTGCGACGGCGTCATCTCCTTGCCGCCGGACACGTACGCGGTTCGCTGACGCCCGATGACATCGCTGACCCGGTCGTTGCCGACCTCCTTGAGCTCGTTGAGCTCCTGGGTCAGGGCGACGACCTTGACGGTCTTGCCGCGCTTGACGCGTCCCGTCGTTGGCTGACCCTTGCCGATCACCAGGTTGAGCAGCGTCGACTTGCCGACGCCGTTGGCGCCGAGGATGCCGGTACGTTCGCCCGGACCGATGCGCCACTCGACGTTCTTGAGCACGTGGAGGTCGCCGTACGAGACTGACACGTCGAGCAGGTCGACGACATCCTTGCCCAGTCGTGCGGTCGCCATCTGCTTGAGCTCGATCGGGTTGCGCGGCGGCGGCTCGTTCTCAATGAGCGCGTTGGCAGCGTCGATGCGGAACTTCGGCTTGGCTGTGCGCGCGGGTGCGACACGGCGTAGCCAGGCGAGCTCCTTGCGCATGAGGTTCTGGCGCGTCGACTCAGTCGCCGAGGCGTGACGGTCGCGCTCGACCCGCTGCAAGATGTACGCCGCGTAGCCACC
>JAKFCR010000380.1:0-8955 GCA_036676545.1 Aeromicrobium sp.
CCGGTCGCGACACCGCCCACCAGCCGGCGGTCCGCCGGTCGGTAGGCACGGCGATAGGGGCTCGCACTGATCTGGGTCACCCAACGATCGTCACACGTACGCGCGCACAGGCGCTACTAGGGACGACCCTTGTCCACCCTGATCGTCGTTGCAGCAGTTTCAGGGTCGTACCCGATGGTGAGGCCGAGTGCAGTCGGCCACGATGGAGTTATGAATGACACACAAGAAGCGCCTCGCGCCAACGGACCGGACGACGAGTTCGATCCGCACAAGTTGCGCACCATCGCTGACGTCAAGCGATCCACCGATGACCGTTGGGTCGCCGGCGTGTCCTCAGGCGTTGCCAAATACCTCAACATTGACCCCGTCATCGTGCGCATCGTCTTCGCCGTGCTCACGATCGTCGGCGCGGGCGTCGTCCTGTATGGCGCGGCCTGGCTGCTGCTGCCGTCGGATGACGCCGACAAGAGCATCGCCGCTGGCTGGTTCAAGCTCGACGAGAACGAGGAGTCGGTCCGCAAGATCGGACTCGTCGTTGCCGGCGTCATCGCCGCATTCTCTGTCCTCGGTAGCCATGGCGACTGGTGGTGGGGCACCGGATGGCTTCTGATCCCATTGGGAGCTCTCTACTACTTCTTCGTCGTGAGGCCCCGCAAGGCCGATCGTGAAGTGGTCAAGGCAGAGGAGGCCCGCATCAAGGCGCAGATCCTGGCGGACATGCCGAGCTCATCGGCGATGACAGCCGAGATCGAGGCCGACATCAGGGCCAAGGTCGACAAGAAGGTCGCAGAGAAGATCGCTCACGCCAAGCAGCCGAAGTCGAAGGCTCTCTCGCTGCTGACCATCTCGCTGATCGCGATCGGTGTCGCCATCACCCGTATCTACGCCGACACCCACGACGACATCGACTGGACGACGTACGTCGCCGTCGCTCTTGCCATTACCGGCGTCGGCCTCGTCATCGGCACGTTCTGGGGCCACGGCGGTCCGCTGATCGCCCTGGGACTCGTACTCGGTGCCGTGTTGCTGGTCGGATCGGTGCTACCCGACGGCCGCATCGGGGAGCAGAAGCCCGATCCGACGACCGCCGCAGGCGTCGAGTCCTCGTACGAGCACGGTGTCGGACTCCTCGAGCTCGACCTGACCGGCGTCAACGATCCGACCGCATTGCTGGGTCGCACCATCACCCTCGACAACGGAGTCGGCCAGACCAAGGTCATCGTTCCCGAAGGACTCAACGTCACGATTGACAGCGAGCTCAAGCTCGGCGAGATCTCGGTGTTCGGCCGCGACGCACACGGCACGGACAACGAACTGAGGTTGCCTGCGGCTGGAACGGGTCCGGCGCTCACGATTGAGATCGACCAGCGCGTCGGCAATGTCGAGGTGATCAGGTCATGAATCGTCATCCGTTCCGCTGGAGCAGCCTCGCGTTCGGCCTCATGTTCCTGGCCGGAGTCGGTCAGTGGGCCGTGTGGAAGCAGGACTGGCTCACACCTCGCGAGCTCAGCCTGGTCTCGTCCGGCGTACTCATCGCACTGGGCCTCCTCGGCGTCATCGCGACGTTCTGGAAGCCCAAGCAGCTCACCACAACCCCAAGCCTGGAAGACAACTCAGAAAGTAGTGAAGATGAAGAAGCTAACGCGCAATCCTGATGACAAGTGGCTGGGAGGCGTCTGCGGAGGCCTCGCCGACTACACCGGCATCGATGCCAACCTGGTCCGCCTGATCGTCGTCGTGTGCACGTTGCTCGGCGCCGGCTCGCTGATCATCGCGTACGTCGTCGCCTGGGTGCTCATGCCCGCTCGACCGGCCGCAGCCCAGACCGTATGGGCCGAGGCTAGTGACTCTGCAACCACTGAGAGCGAGCCTGCACCGCCGTCGAAGTGAAGTCAGAGAAGACGCCGTCAACTCCGGCGTCGAAGAACAACAGGAGCTCGTCCACGGCCTTGCCGTGGGCGAGCTTCTTTCGTCCCTTCTGCAGCTTCTTGGGCAGGAACTGGTTCTCGTTGCGCATCGTCCACACGTGGACGTCGAGTCCGGCAGCGTGAGCGCGTTCGATCAGTCCCGTGGGACCGACGTCAGGCTTGATCACGACCTGTTTGTTGGGACCGATCACGTCGGCATACTCGGCCACGAAGGCCAACCCTTCGTCTGACCGAAGGTCCTCGTACGTACGCGGGTCGCCGGCAACCGCGAAGTCCGCCGGCTGACCTTTGACCATCATCAGCTGTACGAGCATGGCGGGTGTACGCGGACGTATGGCGCGCAAATTTGCTGACTCGAAGGACTGGATCACGACCAGCGCATCCGGATCGTTGAACCCCCGGCGCTCAAGTGTCTCGATCAACATGTCGTTCAGGTTGATGCCGAGGCTCTCGAAATAGCTCGGGTGCTTCGTCTCGATGTATACGCCCACCGGCGCCTCACCCCCGGCGTCCTCTGCGATGTCGAGGACTTCGTCGAGCGTCAGGATCTGCTCCGTACCTGCAAGCGCAACATTCTTGGGACGCACGTCCGGAATGCGCTCCTTGCACCGCAAGGTCTTGAGCTCGGCGAGGGTGAAGTCCTCGGTGAACCATCCCGTGATCGAGACACCGTCGACGATCTTGGTGGCCTGACGATCCACGAACTCGGGATGGTCCGCGACGTCAGTCGTGCCGTCGATCCAGTTCTCGTGGCGGACGACGAGGTGCCCGTCGCTGGTGCTCACGACATCGGGTTCGATGAAATCGGCGCCTTGCTCGATGGCGAGGAGATAGGACGGGCGAGTGTGCTCGAGCCGCTCTCCGGGCACGCCGCGATGGGCGACAACGAGGGGAACCTTCACGCCTTCCATCACACCTCGTCCCGCGCACGAACCAGGCGAACGGCGCCGTCGCGTCGCGGATCTGCCGCCGCGACAAGGCGTCCGTCCGGCTTGCGCAGCGTCACGCCGACACCGCCGTAGTACATCGACGGCTGGGTCTCAACCTTCACGTCCTCGTCGACGCGGCCGGCCCGGTGTACGTGGACCCGCGGATGATTGACCGCGTCCTGGAGCCCCAGCCCGCCGTTGATGAACCCGGCAAGAACCTGAACGATCGCCGTCGTGATCCGATCGGCGCCAGGCGACCCGATCGCAATCGACGATCCGTCGGGGTGGTGGCCAACCGTTGGCGCCATGTTCGACAGAAGTCTCGTGCCGGGAGCAAGGCCGTGCAGCCCCTTGGCGTTGAGCTCTTGCTCACCGAGGCAGTTGTTGAGCCAGATGCCGGTGCCCTTGGCGATCATCCCCGAGCTGTAGCCCGACGAGACCGTTATCGCGCAGGCCCCGCCGTCGCTGTCGGTGGCCGATACGTGCGCCGTTGATCCGGACTCCAGGACAGCGAGGTGGTCGCGGTCGATCAGCGCGAGAAAGGCAGCAGCATCGCGCTCCAAGTCCTCGGTGTGGTCCAACGTGTCGAGCCGGTGACCGAGCACAGCGCGCTGCACGCGTACGAGGTGGTCGACATCTGCGCTCGGGTGGCCCTCGAGCAGCCGCAGCATTGCAGCAACGCACACACCACCAACCGACGGAGGAGGGTTGGTGCCGAGCTTCCAGTCGCCTACCGTGCTCATCAGGGACGGTCTGACGACGGGCTTGTATGCCACCAGGTCGGCAGGGCCGAGGATCCCACCACGGTCGATCACGTCATCGCTGATCAGCCGGGCTAGGTCACCCGTGTGCAGAGCTGTAGGCCCTTCGGCGGCGATCAGCTCAAGCGCTCCGACCAGGTCGGGAAGCTCCACCAGCCCCGTTGAGATCGTGCCGTCGTCGTGGTGCACGGCGGCCCGGCTCTGGTCGTCCCAGCCGAAGATGTCGTCGTGGACGTACTCGAGATAGAAGCGCGAGGCCGTACCCAGTTGAAAGCCGCCGCGGGCGACCTCGATCGCGGGCGCAACCAGCTCACGCCAGGGCACGCTCCCCCAACGGGCGTGTGCCTCGCCGAACGCAGCCACTGATCCGTGGCAAGCCACCGAACCGGGGCCGATCGTGACGGTCACCCCTCCGCCATACGCGGTGTGGATGTCCCACGTGCCGCCACCGAGCTCACGGTCGCGGCCGGGCATGTCCATCCAGCCGTCGACCGTATGTGGCTCGCTGCCGTCGGGTGGCTGGACGGTGATGAACCCGCCGGAGCTCAGCGAGACGATGCCAACCTCGTTGACCATCGTCACAAGGGTTGCGGCGATCGCGGAGTCGATGGCGTTGCCACCTGCCAACGCAATCTGTTCACCGGCGTCGGCGGCCGCCTCGTTGGGCGCGGAAATCGCAACGTCCGGCATGCCGGAAGGTTATCGGGTCAGGCAGGCAGAGAGACGCCGATGCCGCCAAGCGTCTGACCGCCGAAGCGCGCGATCTCGGCTTCGAGGTTCAACGGGCTCATGGACTTACGGGAGTCGAGGACCTCTTGGGTGAGCTGGTCGGCCGGCACGAGCCAGCTGACCTCGAACTCGATGCCGTCAGGATCCTTGGCGTACAACGCCTTGGTCGTGCCGTGGTCCGTCGCGCCGGCGAGAGCTCCAGCGTCCGCGAGGCGCTGCCGGGTGGCGGCGAGCTCGTCGAGCGTGTCGACCTCCCACGCGAGGTGGTAGAGACCGACCGTTGTACGGCCTGCTCCCGAATCGCCCGCCTGGGCACCAATCTGGAAAAGCCCGAGGTCGTGATCGTTGTTGCTGCCGTTCGCTTGCAGGAACGCGGCACCCGGGAAGGCCATGACGGTCTTGAAGCCGAGGGTGCTGGCGTAGAACGCGACGCTGGCATCAACATCACGTACGTAGAGCACGGCGTGGTTGAGGCGAGTGACGGGCATGATCGATCTCCTAGTTAGTTGAATCTTCACCTATCTTAGCACAGGCATGGGCCAGAGAGACGCCGGATAGGCTGAGCGCATGGTCTCTCGGCTGTTCGGACGGGGCTCGTGGCCCGAAGCATCACGCATAGCCGACATCCTCAGGAAGGAGACGCTCGGCGGAGTTCTGCTGCTGATCGCGACGGCGGCGGCCATCATCTTCGCCAACGTCGGCGACGGGTACGCCACTCTTCGCGACACGACATTCGGGCCCGAGTCGCTGCACCTCAACCTGACCGTTGGCGGGTGGGCCTCCGACGGGTTGTTGGCGATCTTCTTCTTCGTCGCCGGGCTCGAGCTCAAGCGCGAGTTCGTCGGCGGCGACCTGCGCGATCCGCATCGTGCCGCGCTCCCCGTCGTCGCCGCACTCGGCGGCATGGCGCTGCCCGCCCTTGTGTTCGTCCTGTTCAACCTCGGCGGCTCCCTGAAGGGATGGGCCATCCCGACTGCAACCGACATCGCCTTCGCCCTCGCAGTCCTCGCCGTCATCGGCAGCCATCTGCCCGGCGGGCTCCGCACCTTCCTGCTGACTCTCGCAGTGGTCGACGACCTGATCGCGATCATCATCATCGCGGTCGTCTACACATCGTCACTCCACCTCAACTACCTGCTGCTCGCGCTGTTGCCCCTCCTGGCGTTCACGTTCTTGGTCCAACGCCGGGTCAGTTCATGGTGGCTCCTGCTCCCTCTCGCTGGAACCACTTGGGCCCTGGTGCACGCCTCCGGAGTCCATGCCACGGTCGCCGGCGTCCTACTGGCCTTCGCGGTTCCTGTCCTGCGCAGGGATGGAGGCGATGGCGCTGGGCTCGCCGAGCACTTCGAGCACCGGTTCCGTCCGTTGTCGGCGGCTGTGGCCGTGCCGATCTTCGCGTTCTTCGCCGCCGGCGTCCATGTCGAGGGATGGGCCGGCTTCAAGGATGCGATGACCGAGCCGATAACCCTCGGCATCGTCGCGGGCCTGTTCGTCGGCAAGACGGTTGGCATCTTCGTGGCGACCTGGCTGATGGCCACCTTCACCGGAGCTCAGCTCGACGAGGACCTCGACTGGCCCGACGTGTTTGGCGTCGCGATGCTTGCAGGCGTCGGCTTCACGGTCTCGCTGCTGATCGGCGAGCTCGCGTACGGTGTCGGCAACATCACCGACGAGCACGTCAAGATCGGCGTCCTGGTCGGGTCGGTCATCTCCGCGCTTGGCGCGGCGGTGATCCTGACGTCCCGCAACCGCCGCTATCGGGAGATCGACGCCCGCGAGCAGCTCGATGCTGACGGGGACGGCGTACCCGACGTGTTTCAGTGACTAGTTCGGTCTAGTCCTAAAGAACTATCCACACTGTGAATATCACTGTGGAATGAGCATTTTCACCGACGCTGAAGGGGCCTAGTTGCGGGGCCCTCAAGCACCTTGCCCTCGGGTGAGAAACGCGATCCGTGCAGCGGACAGTCCCAGCTCCGCTCGACGTCGTTCCACGACAGCACTCCACCCAGATGCGTGCACACGGCTGCGACCGAACACGTACGCCCCCCGACCGTCGACACGCCCGTCGGGACCAAGGACTTGCGCCCCACAGCCCCCTCGCCCTCGACCGGCGACTCGGGCGCCGGCCGCGCCTCCGCAGCCACCAGCCCGCGCGTACCGGCGACGGCCACGCCCAGGTTGATCGAAGCTCCGTGCAGCACGCCCGAAGGTCGGGTGACCCGGCGGCCCAGCACCTTGGCCCACGAGGGCTGGCTTCCAAGGATCTGTCCTGAGATGCTCCGTGCGGCAGCAACCCCGTTGGTCATTCCCCATTTCGCGTATCCCGTAGCCAAGTAGATGTTGCCCAGCCCCCGCGGAAGCTTGCCGACGTACGGGATCCCGTCGTGCGACTCGTAGTCCTGGGCCGACCAGACGTGGGTCTCGACTGCCTCGGGGAAATACTCCGACGTCCACTCGCGGAGCTCGTCGACATGATCCAGCGCAGAACCGGTACGACCGACCGTGTGCCCACTCCCTCCGACCAGCAGGAAGTCTCCCTCAAGGCCCGGGGCATCGCGGACCGACCGGGTCGAACCTCCCGCCGACAGGTACATCGCTTGGGGTGGACTCGGGTGGGTGAAGGCCAGGGCATAGGAGCGCATCGGCTCGAGCTTGGCGAAGTAGAGTCCGCGATCGAGGATCGGCGTGCCCGTTGCCAGCACGACGTTCGATGCCTGGAGCGTCTCTCCGCCCTCCAGCTCGACACGTGGGCTGCCCATCTTGGACACCCCGACCACGCGACAGTTCTGGTGGATCGTGCCCCCGTGCGACCTCAGCTGCTGTGCAAGGGCCGACAGCACGTCCATCGGGTCGAACTGAGCCTGATCCGGCAGCACTACGGCTCCATGGACCGGGAACGGCGCATCCAGCGAGTCCTCCCATCGAACATCCAAGCCGAGCCTCAAAGCAGCGTCATGCTCCTTGCGTGCGACGTCCACGTCGTCTTCTGAACCCGCGTATGTGATGGCGTCGCGAGTCTGGACCGCCACCTCGTGGTCATGGCAGAAGCGCAGCAACCACTGCTGCCCCTCGAGGTTCGCCTCGACGTACGACTTCGCTATCCGCTCGGACTGCCGCTGGAGGATGGTGGACAGTCGGGTGCCCTGCAAAAGGGAGAGCTTGGCCGTGGTGTTGCCCGTGGCAACCGCGCCGATTGTCCGCGCCTCGACGAGCGCAACTCGACGACCCGCGCGCGCGAGCAGGAGTGCGGTCGTCAGCCCGGTGATCCCTCCGCCGACGACGAGATCCTCAACCTTCCCATCGGCCGGGAGGAGATCATCGGTGATCGGCAGGGAGCGGTCGAGCCACAGAGACGTCATGCACGGAGACGTACCCGAGGGCGAGCGTGACAAACCAATCCCGCAGATGCGCGCCTTAGGGTGTGGTCATGGACCTCAGCGAGATCGCCCAGGACCTGTACTCCGTGCCGCCGGGCGACTTCATCGCAGCTCGCAAGGAGAGCGTTGCTGCCGCGCGCGCGGCTGGTGACCTGCCTCTGAGCAAGGCGATTGGCGAGCTCAGGAAGCCCAGCGCGGCGGCCGCCGTGATCAACCTGCTGGCGCGCAACAGCGAAGACCTGCTGCAAGAGGTCGCCGATCTGGGCGAAGAGCTGCGCGAGGCCCAAGAACAGGGTGACGGCGCACGCTTGCGCGAGCTGAACGGCGAGCGCAAGACACTGCTCAGGCAGGTCGCTGTGGAGGGCGCTGAACTGGCCGAAGAGCACGATGTGTCGTTCAGCCCGGCAGTGGCGAATGGCGTCGAGGAGACGATCAAGGCCGCGCTTGCGAGCCCCGAGGCGGCGACAGCCGTACAGGCCGGACTGCTGGTGACGGCGCTCTCTGGAGCCGGGATGGGCTTCATCGACCTGTCAGACAGTGTCGCGCTGCCCGATTTTGAGCTCAAACCCCGCGAGGACCGACCCCGGGAACGCAGGCTGACGGCTGTCCCCGACCTTCCGGACCCCAAGGTCGCTCGTGAGGACGCTGCGCGCGATCTCGTCGCCGAGGCGTCTGACGCGGCGGACCAGGCTGACACCGATCTCAAGGAGAGAGAGACCGCGTACGAGGCGAACGAGCTGGCTCGCGCCGAGCTGCACCAGCGCATCGACGACCTGAAGAAGGAGCTCCAGACACTTCAGGAAGACGTGGCTGAAGCCGATGCAGACTCACGAGGTCTTCAACGCGCCGTCACCCAGGCCACGAAGGCTCGGGATACAGCTCACAAGGAGCTGGCTCGAGCCAAGGAACGTCTCGATCGCCTCAGCTGAACGACTCGTCAGTCGAAGTCGTCTTCATTGTCGAGCGAGATCCAATCGTCATCTGAGTCCTCGGTCGTCGACGTGCCGTTCTTGGTGATGATGAGCGTTCCGTCGTAGGCCAGAACGGCGTACGAGGTGCCGTCCTTCTTGGCCACGAACGCATCCCGTTGCGGGTCGTAGCTTCCAGGCATGTCGACTACGGGACCGCCGCGTGCCTGGGTCACCACACGGAATTTTTCGCCCGACGCGTCTGTGCCGCACACCGACGTGTTGCTGCCGCTCGTCGTGGTCTTGTAGAGAATCACCGG
>JAKFCR010000381.1:0-18674 GCA_036676545.1 Aeromicrobium sp.
CTATCCGGGACAGACCATCGCGATCGTGGGCGAGTCCGGTTCGGGCAAGTCGACCCTCGCGCACGCCGTGATCGGTCTGCTGCCCGGAACCGGCAAGGTGACCGGCGGTTCCATCAAGTTCGATGGCACCGACATCAGTCAGGCCGGCAAGGGTCAGATTCTCGCGCTGCGCGGATCATCGATCGGTCTCGTGCCTCAGGACCCGATGTCCAACCTCAACCCGCTGTGGCGGGTCGGCTCACAGATCAAGGAAGCTCTCGTCGCGAACGGAGTCGCGACGGGCGCCGCCGCCGACAAGCGGGTCGTCGAGCTTCTCGAGGAAGCAGGCCTGCCGGACGCCGAGCGTCGTGCACGCCAGTACCCCCACGAGTTCTCCGGCGGTATGCGTCAGCGCGCCCTGATCGCCATGGGTCTTGCCGCTCGTCCCAAGCTCCTGATCGCCGACGAGCCGACCTCGGCTCTCGACGTGACGGTCCAGAAGCAGATCCTCGACCACCTCGACAAGCTGACCGACGACCTCGGTGTCGCGGTCATGCTGATCACCCACGACCTTGGCCTCGCCGCCGAGCGTGCCGATCACCTCGTCGTGATGTACCGCGGTCGAGTCGTCGAGTCGGGCCCGGCACGGGCGATCCTGCAGAACCCCGAGCACCCCTACACCAAGCGTCTGGTCGCGAAGGCGCCGTCGCTGGCATCCCAACGACTGTCGTCCATCAAGGCGCGCGCTGAAGTGCGCGAGCAGGCGGTGCAGACTGCCGCGGAGATCGCCGAAGAGATCGCCCAGAGCGAGTCCGAGTTCGGCGAAGGTGAGTCCGACATCATCGTGGTCGAGAACCTCACCAAGGTGTTCTCGCTGCGTGGTGCCAAGCCCTGGCAGAAGATTCCGTTTGCGGCCGTCGACGATGTGTCGTTCAAGCTCAAGCGCGGTACGACGACGGCGATCGTCGGTGAGTCCGGTTCAGGCAAGTCGACGGTTGCGCGCATGGTCCTCGACCTGTTGCCGCCGACGTCGGGCAATGTGCTCTTCGACGGACACAACCTGCGCGACCTCAAGACCAAGCAGGAACGTCTCCGTCTACGTCGTCAGATGCAGCCGGTGTTCCAGAACCCGTACGCATCGCTCGACCCGCTCTACTCGATCTACAAGTCGATCGAGGAGCCGCTGCGTACGCACGACATCGGCTCCGGCAAGCAGCGTGAAGCCCGCGTACGCGATCTTCTCGACCGGGTCTCGCTGCCCACGACGGTGATGTCGCGCTACCCGGGCGAGCTGTCGGGTGGTCAGCGTCAGCGCGTCGCCATCGCACGTGCTCTGGCTCTTGAGCCGGAGGTCGTCATCTGCGATGAGGCTGTCTCCGCGCTCGATGTGTTGGTGCAGGCCCAGATCCTGGAGCTGCTCAACGACCTGCAGGCCGAGCTTGGTCTGAGCTACTTGTTCATCACGCACGACCTGGCGGTCGTACGTCAGATTGCTGACAACGTATTGGTGATGCAGGACGGCAAGGTCGTGGAGTCTGCTTCGGTCACCGAGGTGTTCGACAACCCGCGCGAGGCCTACACGCGCAAGTTGCTGGACGCCATCCCGGGCGCGTCGATCGAGCTCGGACGGTAACTGTCAAAGAGTGACGAAGTAGTCCTTCTGGTGGGTTGATCTCTTCGAACAGATGTTCGAAGATGGATGGATGACCGTCGCCATCTCACCGAGCCTCAGCGAACTGCGCGAACGCGTCAACCAGATGCAGGGTCGACCTGCTTCGCAGCCCGTAGCAACACATCCTGCACTCGCTGATCTACTGCAATTGCAGACTGGATCGAGCTATGGCGTCGACTCGGCGAGCCTGGCGATCGCACTGATGGCCGGCCCCTCGGCCGATGGTGCCTGGTGCGGGATCGTCGGATCTGCCGAGCTGGGTCTTGAGGCTGCGACGGCTGCTGGCGTCGAGCTGCGCCGTACGATCCTGGTCCCCGATCCGGGTGACGCCTGGCTCGAGGTCACCGCTGCCCTGATCGACGTCCTGGGTGTCGTGGTCCTGCGGGCGCCCTCGCACGTCTCCGACGGGGAGGTGGCTCGGCTCAGCGCCCGGCTGCGCCAGCGCGGCGCAATCCTCATCGCCTGGGGTGACTGGCCGCGATGCGAGGCACGGTTGACGATGCGCGATGCCCAATGGGGTGGGTTGGGTCAGGGCCATGGACACCTTCAGGCGCGCCAGGTGACGGTCGATGTGCAGCGTGGCACCGCACCTGCCCGGTCGGGCCGACTCTGGCTGCCTGACACCGATCTCGCGATTCGCCGCGTCGAGTTGGCGGCGGTGGGGGTACCTCCCGCTGGCACGCTCTTCTCCGCCAGCGGGGGACCGACCGTGCTTCGGAGCGTCAGCTGATGCCACGGACCATGGTGATGTGGGCGCCGGACTGGCCGATCGTCGCGGCAGACCTGCCGCCGTCCTTGCCCGCTGCTGTGCTCGACAAGGGGCAGGTTCTAGCCTGCTCCCAGGCAGCACGCGCGGAGGGCGTACGCCGTGGCATGCGCCGCCGTGATGCCCAGTCGCGCTGTCCCGACCTGGTGCTGCACGACTACAACGCCGATGCCGATGCCCGCGGATTTGAGGCAGTGCTGACCGCGATCGAGGCGCTGAGTCCCGGCGTCGCACCACTGCGGCCGGGGTTGTGTGCGCTGCGGGTGCCGAGTCGCTTTTACGGCGGTGAGGCCGAGGCGGCCGCAGTCATTGCCGAGCGGCTGGTCGGCATCGGCGTGTGGGACGTACGCATCGGCATTGCCGATGGATTGTTCGCCGCTGAGCTGGCTGCTCGCCGGGCACTGGCGCAGGACAGCCTCGCGATCCCGCGAGGCGGCTCGGCCCACTTCCTCCGCGATCTCCCGATCGAAGCGCTCGACGATGCTGATTTGGTCGGGTTGCTGCGGCGTATGGGCTTGCAGACCCTCGGCGACTTCGCCGGGCTGCCGGCTGCTGACGTGCACACGCGGTTTGGCAGCCATGGTGAGCTGCTGCACCGGCTGGCTCGCGGGCTGGACCCGCTGCCGGTCGGAAGTCGGCAGGTGCCGCCCGAGTTCGACGCGACCCTGCTGCTGGAGCCGCCGCTCGAGCTGATCGAGCCGATCGCGTTCAGCCTGCGCACCACCGCCGAAGGGTTCGTCAAGGACCTCGCCGGCCACGGGTTGGTCTGCACGACGGTGTTGATCGAGGTCGACGCCGATGGCTCGCTGGCAACAGCTCGGCGCTGGATGCATCCGCGCTGGTTCGGTGCCACCGACCTGATCGACCGCGTTCGTTGGCAGCTGCAAGCCGATGGCGCCGTACGCGCACCCGTCGACGCCGTACGCCTCATTCCCGAGGTCACCGAGCCGCTCGGCGATCACGCCGACAGCCTGTTCGGTGGTGGACCCGATGAGCGGGTGGAGCGTGGAGTGGCGCGGGTGCAGAGCATTGTTGGCCACGAGTCCGTGGTGTCGGCATCCGTGCAGGGCGGCCGTGGTCCTGCAGATCGACGGTTACTGGTGCCGTGGGGCGAACGCGCCGTGCCCAAGCGGCCCGCAGGACTGCCGTGGCCGGGCAGCCTTCCACCTCCAGCACCGGCAACGGTCTACACCGAGCCGCATGAGGCCTTGGTCGTCGGCGCTGAAGGGCAACCGATCGGGGTCACTGGTCGCGGGGTGATCACGGGGGAGCCGGCCAGGTTCAGGGCAGCCGTCGGCAGCGACTGGCAGCCCGTGGCGTCGTGGGCGGGTCCGTGGCCGGTCGACGAGCAGTGGTGGGACGAAGCATCCTCCCGGCGACTGGCCCGTTTCCAGGTCGTCGGCGTCGACGGCAGCGCATGGCTGATGCTGGTCGAGAACGGCACCTGGTGGACAGAGGCGCGTTATGACTGACGTGGGCTGCTGAGATGGGCTGGTCCAATCCGGACATGCCGTGGCGGGAGCTCGAACGAAGGCTCTCGGGCCGCACGGTGCCGGGGGATCGTCCTGTCCCCGACGGTGGCGACGGACCGGGATTCTCGCGCAAGCGCCCCACATACGAGCCCGCCGAGACGATCCGGCGACCCGACGGACCGGTCGTGCCCTATGCCGAGCTGCACTGTCACAGCAACTTCAGCTTCCTCGATGGTGCGAGCGGGCCTGATGCGCTGGTCGAGGAGGCGATCAGCCTCGGACTGCACGGTCTGGCGATCACCGACCACAACGGGTTCTACGGGGCGCCGCTGTTCGCCGAGATCGCCCAGAAGTACGAGTCTGAGCAACTCAAGACGATCTTCGGGGCAGAGCTGTCGCTGGGGCTGAGCGGCCCGCAGAACGGTGTCGCCGATCCCGAAGGCAGCCATCTGTTGGTGCTGGCACGCGGTGTCGAGGGCTATCACCGGCTCGCCGGCGCCATGACCGAGGCACACTTTCGCGGCGATGAGAAGGGTCGTCCGGTCTACGACCTCGACGAGCTCGCCGAGATGGGCCGTGACCACTGGCTGGTGCTGACGGGCTGCCGCAAGGGTGCCGTACGTCAGGCACTCGCAGGCGGAGGGCGAGAGGCGGCCGCCAAGGAGCTCGATCGGCTGACCGCGCTGTTCGGCCACGACAATGTCGTCGTCGAGCTGATCGACCACGGGTTCCCGACCGACAGCTCCACCAACGACGCACTCGCAGCGCTGGCTGCCGATCACGGGCTGCCGATCGTGGCGACCAACAACGTGCACTACGCCAAGCCTGCCAACCATCAGCTCGCCGCCGCGACGGCAGCCGTACGCGCGCGACGCAGCCTGGCCGACATGGATGGCTGGCTGCCGACGTCGAGCTCGGCGCACCTGCGATCGGGTGCCGAGATGCAACGGCGGTTTGCCCGCTATCCCGGTGCCGTGCAACGCAGTGTCACGATCGCCGACGAGGTCGCCTTCGACCTGCGGGCGGCCACACCACGATTGCCACGCCGCGGCATACCCGAGGGCCACACTGCGATGAGCTGGCTGCGTGAGCTGGCCGATCGAGGCATACGTACGCGCTACGCCCACAACATCGACGAGGCACGGATGCGCATCGAGCGTGAGCTGGCGGTGATCGAGGAGAAGGACTTCCCGGGCTACTTCCTGATCGTTCACGACATCGTCAAGGAGGCCAAGCGACGCAAGATCCTGTGCCAGGGCAGAGGCTCGTCGGCCAACTCCGCGCTTTGCTACGCACTCGGCATCACCGCGGTCGACTCGATCTTCTACAACCTGCCCTTCGAGCGGTTCCTCGCCACGACGCGCGAGGAGGAGCCGGACATCGACGTCGACTTCGACTCGGCTCGGCGTGAGGAGGTCATCCAGTGGGTCTACGAGACATACGGACGACACAACGCGGCACAGGTTGCCAATGTCATCAGCTATCGGCCTCGCTCGGCGGTCCGTGATTCCGCCAAGGCGCTCGGCTACTCGACAGGTCAGCAGGATGCCTGGTCCAAGCAGATTGACGGGTGGAGCTCGATCTCGGCCGGCGAGACCTCCGAGGTTCCGAAGCAGGTCGTCGACCTGGCCAACCAGCTGATCAAGGCGCCGCGCCACCTCGGCATCCACTCAGGCGGGATGATCCTGACCGAGCGCCCCATCGGTGAGGTGTGCCCCATCGAGCGTGGCCGTATGAAGGACCGCACGGTCCTGCAGTGGGACAAGGACGCCTGCGAGTGGATGGGACTGGTCAAGTTCGACCTGCTCGGTCTCGGCATGCTCGGCGCGCTCAACCACACCCTCGAGATCGTCGCCGAGCACCTGGGGGAGGAGCTGACGCTCGACACGATCCCCAAGGAGGAGGCGGCGGTCTACGACATGTTGTGCCGGGCCGACTCGATCGGCGTGTTCCAGGTCGAGAGCCGCGCCCAGATCGGCACGCTCCCACGCCTGCAACCGCGTTCCTACTACGACCTCGCAATCGAGATCGCGCTGATCCGCCCCGGTCCGATCCAGGGCGGCGCGGTGCACCCCTACATACGTCGGGCCACCGGCAAGGAGGAGGTGACCTACCCCCACCCGATCCTCGAGCCGGTTCTGGAGCGCACCAAAGGTGTGCCGCTGTTCCAGGAGCAGCTGATGCAGATGGCGATCGCGATCGGCGACTGCACCGGAGATGAGGCCGACCTGCTGCGTCGGGCGATGGGTTCGAAGCGGGGGATCGAGCGCATTGAGTCGCTGCGCGAGAAGCTCTACGACGGCATGGCGAGGCACGCTCTCAGCGAGGAGGAGTCAGACGCGATCTATCTGAAGATCCAGTCCTTCGCCAACTTCGGCTTCGCCGAGAGCCACGCCCTGAGCTTTGCCCTGCTGGTCTATGCGAGCTCGTGGCTCAAGCTGCACTATCCGGGTGCGTTCCTCGCGGCGCTGCTGCGCAACCAGCCGATGGGGTTCTACTCACCGCAGTCGTTGGTGACCGATGCCCGCCACCACGGGGTGAAGGTGCTGCGACCCGACATCGTCCACTCACGCGCGGTGGCCGACCTGGAGCTCGGCGCGGATGGACCGACGGGTCAGGACTCGTGCCTGGAGCGTGAGCAGCCGAAGGTGCCACGGTTCGTACGCGGCACGCCCGATCCGACCCCCGAGCATCGTCGCGATGGTGCTTTCGCCGTACGCCTCGGGCTCGACGAAGTGCAGGGGCTCGGCACCGAGGTCGCCGAGCGCATCGTCGCCGTACGCGCCGAACGTCCCTTCACAGACATGGCCGATGTCGCGCGCCGGGCGGAGCTAACCGTTGCCCAGATGGAGTCACTGGCCACGGCCGGAGCATTCGACGGGTTTGGCATCAGTCGTCGACAGGCGCTCTGGAATGCCGGCTATGCCGAACGTTCCGACCAGCTTGAGGGCACTTCGGTCACCCTGCCACCACCGACGTTGCCCGGGATGAGCGATGTCGAGCTGACGATGGCCGACCTCTGGGCCACTCGCATCTCACCCGAGACGCATCCGATCGAGCACCTCAGACCGCTCTTGGAGAGCGAGGGCATCTACTCCGTCACAGGTCTGGCAAACGCCGAGTCAGGTAGCCGGGTCAAGGTGGCTGGGCTCATCACTCACCGGCAGCGGCCTGCCACTGCGGTGGGGGTCACCTTCCTCAACATCGAGGACGAGACCGGCATGCTCAACGTCGTGTGCTCGGAGGCGCTGTGGAAGCGCTATCGACGGGTCGGCCGCAATGCCGCCGGAATGATCATCCGCGGCAAGCTCGAGAGGTACGAAGGTGTCACCAACCTGGTCGCCGACAAGCTCGAGCGCATCGAGACTGTCTACCCGCAGGCCGCCTCGGCCATCCCGGCAAAGCACAGCGGCCGCAACTTCCGGTAGGAAGCTGCGGCCGCTTGGCTGGCTGGGATCAGACTGTGACGCTCACGCTTTCGGGCGCCTCGTCGTCGACGATCTCGTGGTGCTTGACGCTCAAGAAGATCCAGACGATCGCCGAGGCGACCCAGATCATGAACGCGCCGACCAGGAAGGCGCTCGTGGCACCTGCCGTGAAGGCACCTTGCCCGACGAGATCGCTGACGCGCTGCTGCACGTCGGCCGACGGTGTCCCGCCTCCGCCCGACATCGAAGCCGAGATGTCGGCCGCCTTGTCGCGGGTGAAGTGGACCGCAACTGTCGACAGGGCGGCGAGACCGATGGCGCCACCGACCTGCTGCATCGTGTTGAGGACACCTGAGCCGATTCCAGACTCTTCGGTCGGAATGCCGTGCACTGCGACCAGCGTCATCGAGACGAAGACCAAGCCCATACCGACCGACATCAGCACGATCCAGGGAGCAATCGCGGTCCAGTAGTTGATGCCATCGCCGATAACGCCGCCGTTCGTGGCGAGCTTGAGGATGTTGGCGGGGCTGTCGTCGACCGTGATGCGCGAGAACGCGAACAGTGCGAAGCCTGCGAAGACGGTGCCGGTACCAGCGAGCCACCTCGGGTCGATCTTTGCGATGAGCTTCGACGCCACCGTGGCGCCGATGATGATGCCCACGCTGAAAGGCAGGAATGCGAAGCCGGTACGCAGTGGGCTGTAGCCCATCACGTTCTGCACCGTGAGCGACAGGAAGAAGAACATCGCGAACATCGCAGCAGGCGTGATCATCATCGTCACAAAGGCCGTCGCGCGCGCGCGGCTCGCGAAGATGTGCAGCGGCATCAGCGGGTGCTTCACAGAGCGCTCGATCACGATGAAGCTGACGAGGAGGACTGCGGCGGCGATCAGCGTTCCGATGGTGCCACCGTCGTTCCAGCCGTAGCGGGAGTCACCAGCGCGCGACAGTCCGTAGACCAGCGAGGCCAGACCGAGTGTTCCGGAGAGCGCGCCGGGGATGTCGAGGGCGATGCGCTGCGGTTCGCTCTCGTTGAGGAAGCGCGGTGCAATGAACGCTGCGAACAGGCCGATCGGGACGTTGATCAGGAAGGTCAGGCGCCATCCTTCGAGGCCGCTGACCTCTAGACCAGTCAACCAGCCGCCGAGGATCAGCCCGATGGCTGCACCGACGCCGGACAGTGCCGCGTACACGGAGAATGCGCGGTTGCGCAGAGGTCCGGCGGGGAACGTCGTGGTGATCAGGGCGAGGGCGGCAGGAGCGGCCAGTGCCGCACCGACTCCCTGCAGGCCACGTGAGCCGAGCAGCATCGCCTCGTTCTGCGCGAGACCGCCCAGAGCCGATGCGAAGGAAAACAGGACGAGGCCGAGCATGAAGATGCGGCGGCGTCCGTACAGGTCAGCGAGGCGGCCACCCAGCAGGAGCAGACCACCGAACGCCAGGGCGTAGCCCGTGACGATCCACTGGAGGTTGTTCTGCGTGATGTCGAGGTCGTGACCGATGTAGGGGAGCGCGATGTTGGCGATCGTGCTGTCGAGCACGACCATCAGCTGGGCCATGCAGATGACGACGAGCGCCCATCCCAGCTTCTCGTTGGAGGTCGAAGGCTGTTCTTCGACCGCGATGGTGGTTGTCATGAAGCGTCCTTGGTGGTTGAAGGTTTGAGAACTGCGGGGAGGATTACCTGGTCAATGACCTTGGTGATGGATTCGGTTGTGGCTGGTTGACCCAGGAAGAACTGGCGATGCATGACGATGGCGGCAAGTGCAGGGCCGACAATGTCGAGATCGAGGTCATCGCGGATCTCGCCGCGTTCCTCGGCCCGTTCAAACAGGACCCGAGTCGCCTCGACCTTGGGGCCGACGAACAGCTCGCGGAAGCCTTCTGCGAACTCGGCATCGCGCGTCAGAGCGGTGATGACACTGCCGAACACCGCAAGCGAGCGTTCGTCGGTCAGACCGCCATGGCCGCAGTACGAAGCGATCAGGTCGCCGCGCAATGAACCAGTGCTTGGTGCTTCGCCGATCGGGCCCTTCTGGGAGAGGACTGCCTCGAGAACCAGGCTGGCCTTGGTCTCCCAGCGGCGGTAGAGCGTGGCCTTGGATGCACGTGCGGCCGAGGCCACCGCGTCCATCGTCAAACGGTCGTAGCCGACGTCCGCGAGGACGTCGAGCGTTGCTTCGAGAATTTCTTGCTCACGCTCGCCCTCCACACGGGGTCGAGCTGCGGCTGCTGCTTCTGCCGGGGTCATACGGGCTCCTTGATGGAACGAAACTGTTTCGTACCATCAGACGGTACGACATCGTTCTATCGCGATGCAAGCCGCTCATCGTGTGACCTGCCGCACAGCCTTCTAGAAGTAGTCGCGAATGTGCACTTGGCGCCCGCCGAATGCCGCATCCCAGGTCTCGTCATCGGCGACGTTGCCGCCGGTGAGGTGACTCGTGCTGCGCAGGTTGGCGCACGACTGGGCCCCGGCGTAGAGCGCGGCCAGGCCCTGCGGGGTCAGCTCGCGGGTGTCCTGGTGGGCGGCCGGCTCGGACCGGCCAGCGCCGGTATCGAGCGACAGCAGGTGAGGTTCGCCGTCGACACTGAACGGCAGCTCGGCCGTGATAGCCCGCGGATAACCGCGTTGCGCCAGCGCTGCGTCAATGTCGAGGACGCTCAGCATGTATGGCGTGGAGGCGGTGACCTTCCAGTGTGAGGTCGGCAGCAGCAGGCGTACGGCGTCGTCACCGGAGGTGCGGATCGTCGTGGTCGGCGCCACTCCGGCAAAGCTTCCGAGCATTCCGAGCAGCGCACGGTAGGCGTCGGCATTGCGGGCGATCAGGTCGAGGACCTCGATCTTCGCTTCTGCCTCGTAGCCCTCACCGCGGTTCCAGGCGGCATAGCCGGTGACGGTGCCGTTGTTGTCGACCGCGAGGGTGATGCCGGAGAACGCGGCGAGGCCGTCGGCGTCGACGATGCCGCCCATCGACGGACTGGTACGAGTCAGTGGCCCGTTCTGCTCGCTGGTCCACGCGTCATAGACCGCGCGGATGGCGGCGAGATCATCGACCGTCGCGCGGCGGGTGGTGGTCGACGACTGGGGGAGTCCGGTCAGTGCGTTGGTGGGGACTTCGGCGACGATCAGGTCGGTGATCCGCTCGTAGCCGAGTCCGCGGTAGACGCGTGGTGCCGTCGGGAAGAGCGCCGAGACGACTGAGCCACGTTGGACCGCCGAGGTCAGGAGGGCGTTGAGGAGCGGACGGAGGATCCCACGCCCGCGGTACTCGGCGGTCACGCCGACGAACGCCACTCCGGCGGTCGGAATGGCGACACCGCCGAACCACGAGTGGAACTCGCGGTTGATCGCCTGGGCAACCAAGAGGTCACCGTCGAAGGCGCCGAACCACTCGCGGCCCTCACGAGTCGAGGACGGCAGATCGGCATCGGGTGTCGGGGGATTGCCGAAGCTTTCGGAGCCCAGGCGCATCGCCTGCTTCATGTCGGAGTCGGTGAGCTGGCGTATGTCGAGGTCCACGGATTCATCGTGCCTTATCCGTGTGACACGAAATCTCCGACTAAAGGTTGACATGACTTTAAGGTCCGGCTTAGAGTCGAGGTGACACTAAGTCAGGAGGCGTGGAATGACGATCGGAATGCAGGTCGATCAGCGGGTATCGCTGGCCGTCTCCACCGTGATCTTCGCCTTGCGCCCACACCCTTCGACTGGCCTGATGACCCTGTGGCTGCCGCTCGTACGCCGGATCCGCGAGCCCTACGAGGGACAGTGGGCCCTGCCCGGTGGACCTCTCGAAGCGAATGAGGATCTCGCCGCCAGCGCGCGACACACGCTCGAACGAACGACCGGGCTGACGCCCAACTACCTCGAGCAGCTCTACGCCTTCGGCAGCCTCGATCGCTCACCCGATGACAGGGTCGTCTCGATCGTCTACTGGGCTCTCGTGCAGCCCGACGAGGTCGCCCGCGCGGTCGATGGCGAGAACGTCGAGTGGTTCGTCGCTGATGAGCTGCCGCCGCTTGCGTTCGATCATTCCGAGATCGTCACGTACGCCCTGGCTCGCCTGCGCGCCAAGATCACCTACACGCCGATCGCGTACGGATTCCTCCCACCCGAGTTCACCCTCGCGGAGCTGCGGGCCGTGCACGAAGCAGTGCTGCGTACGTCTCTCGACCCGGCCAACTTCCGCCGCCAGGCGCTCGCCAGCGACACGCTCGTACCCACTGGCACCTATCTCAAAGGCACCAGCCACCGACCACCCGCTCTGTTCCGATTCACGGCCGGCGCCCCAACACCGCTTCCCGAGGAGCGCAGATGACTTCCGTCCACGACATCATCACCGCCGACCCAGCAGCAAGCTGCGACGTCGAGCTGGTCAAGGGACCGTGGGAGTTCGACACGATCCCGGGCTACGGTCCTGGGTGCTCCGAGGACGACGTCATCCCGGAGCCCGTCGTACGGCCGGGCCAGCTCCCCGCCGCGTACCAGAAGATGAGCGACGACGAGCTGCACTCGCGCATCCGGGCTGCCAAGAAGACGCTCGGCAGCAAGCTCGTGATCCTCGGGCACTTCTATCAGCGTGACGAGGTCATCCAGCACGCTGACTTCGTCGGTGACTCATTCCAGCTCGCCAATGCTGCCCTGACGATGCCCGACGCCGAGGCGATCGTGTTCTGCGGCGTGCATTTCATGGCCGAGACGGCCGACATCCTGGCGCGTCCCGAGCAGCACGTGATCCTGCCCAACCTCGCCGCTGGGTGCTCGATGGCCGACATGGCTGACGAGGAGACGGTTGAGGCGTGCTGGGAAGAGCTCATGGAAATCTACGGCGATACGCCTGGCGAGCACGGCAAGCAGCCAGTCATCCCGGTGACCTACATGAACTCGTCGGCGGCGCTCAAGGCATTCTGCGGACGCAACGGCGGCATCGTCTGCACCTCGTCCAATGCGTCGACGGTCCTTGAGTGGGCGTTCGAACGCGGTCAGCGGGTGCTGTTCTTCCCCGACCAGCACCTCGGTCGCAACACAGCCAAGGCCATGGGCATCACGATGGACCAGATGCCGATGTGGAACCCGCGCAAGCCGCTCGGCGGACATACCGAGCAGGTGCTTCTGGACGCCAAGGTGCTGCTGTGGCACGGCTTCTGCTCAGTGCACAAGCGCTTCACGGTCGGCCAGATCAACAAGGCCCGTGAGGAGTTCCCGGGCGTCAAGATCATCGTCCATCCCGAGGCGCCGATGCCGGTTGTCGATGCGGCTGACGCTTCGGGCTCGACGGACGCGATCCGCAAGTTCGTCGAGGCGTCGCAGCCTGGCGACACGATCGCGATCGGCACCGAGGTCAACATGGTCAACCGCCTTGCCGCGGAGTACCCCGACCGTACGATCTTCTGCCTCGACCCGGTCGTGTGCCCGTGCTCGACGATGTATCGCATCCATCCCGGCTATCTCGCCTGGACGCTCGATGGTCTGGTTGAGGGCGAGATCCGCAACGAGATCATCGTGCCGGACGACATCGCAACGGACGCCAAGGTCGCCCTCGAGCGCATGCTTGCGGCGTTGCCCAACACGATCCCCGTGACGGGAGACTGAGATGCCCAGCATCATCGTCGTCGGCAGCGGTGTCGCGGGTATGACGGCTGCCCTTGAGGCTGTCGGCTCCTACGAGGTCACGCTGCTGACCAAGGCGACGCTTGCGCAGAGCAACACGCGCTTCGCGCAGGGTGGCGTTGCTGTCGTCATCGACAACATGGTGGACCCGGGTGCGCCCAAGCTCGGTGACACGGTCGAGTCCCACGTCGCGGACACCCTCGTCGCCGGCGCTGGCCTGTCCGACAAGGACACTGTGAGAATCCTGTGCGCCGATGGCCCGGCCGCGATGGACGAGCTGATCGAGCGCGGGGTGAAGTTCGACCGTCACGACGGTGAGCTCTCGCATGGACTCGAGGCAGCGCATGCGTACTCCCGCATCCTGCACGCGGGAGGCGACGCCACCGGTGCTGGCATTGCGTATGCCCTGATCGACCGGGTGCGCGAGAGCGACATCGACGTACGCGTGCAGACCACGGTCGTCGACCTGATCGTCGAGGGTGATCGCTGTGTTGGCGTGATGCTGCTCGATGGTGAAGAGCTGCGAGCCGATCACGTCATCCTGGCGACGGGTGGTGCGGGTCAGCTGTTCCCCTACTCGACCAATCCCGCGATCGCCACGGCCGACGGGCTCGGTATGGCTCTTCGTGCTGGAGTTGTGGCTGCGGATCTGGAGTTCTACCAGTTTCACCCGACGTCGCTCGATGCTCCGGGCAACTTCCTCGTATCGGAAGCCGTACGCGGTGAGGGCGCCACGCTGATCGACGCGGACGGCAAGCGGTTCATGTTCGACGTGCACCCCGACGGCGAGCTCGCCCCGCGCGACGTCGTAGCTCGTGGCATCGCGATGCAGATGGCCAAGCAGCCGGGCAAGCCCGTACGACTTGATGCGACAGCACTGGGTGCGGAGTTCCTGGCCAAGCGATTCCCCAACATCGACGCGGCCTGCCGGGCGCAGGGCTTCGACTGGGGTGAGGTCCCGATCCCCGTGACTCCGGCAGCTCACTACTACATGGGCGGCATCCGTACGGACGAGTGGGGACGCACGTCGATGCCCGGTCTGTACGCCGTGGGCGAGGCAGCATGCAACGGACTGCATGGCGCCAACCGGCTCGCCTCCAATTCCCTGCTCGAAGGCGCTGTCTACGGCACCCGGGTCATCGAAGGGCTCAAGGATCCGCAGCCCATCGAGGCGTTCGACGACGAGTGGCCGGCACCGATCACCGTCGACCTGCTCGACGATCCTGAGGCGGACGACGTCAACCGAACGGATCTCCAGCGGCTGATGTGGAATGCCGCGGGCCTGGCTCGCAACGGTGACGACCTTGCGGATGCGATCGCCGAGCTCAAGCGATACAAGGCGCCGATCGTCAACGACGCCAAATCGGCAGAGGACGCCAATCTTCTTGTCGTCGCTCGCGCGGTGGTGACAAGCGCCTTGGCTCGCCAGGAGTCGCGCGGCGGTCACTACCGGACTGACTTCCCTGACACCGATCCCGCTCAGGCTCGTCACTCCTCGGTGGTGTCCCATGCTTGAACGCCGCCAGATCCAGTCGGTCGTCGACATGGCTCTCGACGAGGATGCGCCGTTCGGCGACCTGACCTCGCAGACTCTCGTACCGGTGACCGCCAAGGCAACGGCCGACCTCGTCGCGCGCGAGCCTGGCGTGTTCGCGGGTGCCGAAGTCTTCGAGATCGCCATGACGACGCTCGACCCGACGGTCACCGTGACGCTTCATGCGGCCGACGGCGATCGGTTCGAGAAGGGTGCTGTGCTGGCCACGGTCAGTGGTCCAGCCCGAGCAGTGCTGCAGTCCGAGCGCGTCGCACTCAACCTCGTCCAACGAATGACCGGCATTGCGACGCTCACCGCGACGTACGTCGACGCCGTCGCAGGTACGAATGCCCGCGTCGTCGACACCCGCAAGACGACGCCGGGTCTGCGCGCTCTTGAGCGGCACGCCGTACGGTGCGGCGGCGGGCACAACCACCGCTACTCGCTGTCTGACGCGGTGATGGCCAAGGACAACCACCTCGCCGTGATCGACGACATCACCGCCGCGCTCAAACAGGCCAAGGCCGACCTGCCTCACACGACTCACATTGAGGTCGAGGTCGACCGTCTTGAGCAGATCGATGCCGTGCTCGCCTCTGGTGCTGCGCACACGATCATGCTCGACAACTTCTCGCTCGAAGATCTGCGAGCTGGAGTGGAGCAGATCGGTGACCGAGCATTGGTCGAGGCGAGTGGCGGCATCACTCTCGAGACCATCAAGGACGCTGCCGCGACCGGCGTGGACGTCATCTCGGTCGGTGCGCTGACCCACAGCGTTCGCGCACTGGACCTCGGGCTCGACATCACCGTCTCGTGATTTACCTAGACGAAGCAGCGACCACCCCGCTGTCCCGGGAAGTGCTTGAGGCGATGTGGCCGTACCTGAGCACGGAGTACGGCAACCCGTCGAGTCATCACGAAGTGGGCGATGCTGCCCGCCATGCGCTCGACCAGGCTCGCACGGACATCGCCGAGGTGCTGGGCGCCAAGGCGTCCGAGATCACGTTCACGTCCGGCGGTACCGAGTCCGACAACGCCGCGATCAAGGGGATCGCCCTCGCTGCTCCGCGCGGCAAGCACGTCATCGTCTCGTCGATCGAGCACCCAGCGGTGCTGGAGTCAGCGGAGTGGCTCGGCCGTATCGGCTACGAGATCACCGTGCTCGACGTTGATCACGAGGGCATCGTCGCGCCAGAGACCCTCGCGGCAGCGCTGCGTCCGGACACCACGCTGGTGAGCATCCAATACGCGAACAATGAGGTCGGTTCGATCCAGCCGATCGCCGAGCTCGCTGCGATCGCGGGCGACGTACCGTTCCACACCGATGCGGTCCAGGCGGCGGGCTGGCTGGACCTCGATGTCACCAAGCTCGGCGTGCAAGCCATGAGCATCTCGGGGCACAAGATCGGCGCTCCCAAGGGCATCGGCGTCCTCTATGTCCAGCGACGCACGCCGTTCGAACCGCTGATCCACGGCGGGGGACAGGAGTCCGGACGCCGTTCGGGCACGGAGAACGTCGCCTCCGCTGTCGGTATGTCCACGGCTCTTCGTTCGGCGGGCGGATCGCCGGTCGCCACGACCGCCAAACGCGACGACTTCATCCGCGAAGTGCTGGCGAAGGTGCCCGGCGCAGAGCTCACGGGACATCCGACGCAGCGGCTGCCAGGCAGCGCGTCGTTCGTGTTTCCGGGTACGAGCGGCGAGGCGATCCTCGTTGAGCTCGAGTCCCGCGGGATCGTGTGCTCAAGTGGCTCAGCGTGTGCTGCAGGCAGTGATGAGCCTTCGCACGTTCTGACCGCGATGGGTTATGACGCCGAGGTCGCGCAGACCGCCGTACGTTTCACGTTCGGACGCTCCACCAAGGCAGCAGATCTGGCGGCAACGGCCGACGATCTCGTACGAGCTGTCGCGTCGGTTACCGGACGCGGTGCCTAGCGGTCGAGGTGTCGGGCACGGGCGAAGCAGAACAGCCCATAGCAGGCGAGACCCGCTGCGATCGCGAGCAGCATGTAAGAGCCGTAGGGCTGCTCGCGGATCTTGCGCATCGCCTCGTCGAGGCCGCCGGACTTGTCCGGGTCGCTCGTCTTGGCAGCCCACAGGATCAAGCCTGAGAAGGCGAGCAGCGCGATGCCTTTGCCGATGTAGCCGACCGTACCGATGCGGACATACGTGTCGCTGAGGTCACTGGAGTTCGCCTCGGCCGACAGGTGTTCGGTGAACTTGTTGGTGATGCCGCTGCGGATCAGGGCAACTGCCCAGACGGCAATCGCGAGGCCACCGAGACCGACGAGAAGCTGACCGGCCGGAAGGCCGAGGACCTTCGCGACGAAGGGCTCGGTCTCGTCCTTGCCGCTGCCCTGGGTTCCGACCTTCCAGGCGCCGTAGGCGAAGAACGCGTAGATGCCTGCCTTGACGACCGAGGTTGCCTGCTTCAAGGCGCGCTTTGAGCCCTGGCTGCCACGGTGACCGGCAACGGCATCAATCAGCTGCCAGACCGTGAGCGCGACGAACCCGAATGCCATCACCCAGAGCAGGGTGGTGCCCCACGGTTGCTCCTTGACCTGCGCGAGGGCGCCGTTCTTGGAGGCGCTGCCCTCGCTCTCGCCGAGGGCAAGGCTGCCGATCAGCCACGCGAGCAGGATGTGCACGACGCCGTACGACACGAGGCCGACACGCACAGCCCAGTCGAACGTCTCGCTGTTGTCGGCCTTGCGGCCCAGATCCTTCACGCTGTTCGCCATTCCCTGACCCTAGGGTCGGTCGGGGTTATCGGCGACCGGAAGCTGTGCGGGAGCGACTATCCTTGAAAACGCAATGAGCACACCCGAACGCACGACGTACCTCGACCACGCGGCCACCACACCGATGGTCCCCGAGTCGATCGCCGTGATGGCGGAGGAGCTCGCCCGTACGGGCAATGCGTCCTCGCTGCACGCGTCGGGTCGAGCCGCTCGTCGCACGGTTGAGGAAGCCCGCGAGCTGATCGCCGAGCGATTCGGCGCGCGACCCAGCGAGGTCGTGTTCTGCTCCGGCGGCACCGAAGCGAACAACCTCGCGATCAAGGGCCTCTACTGGTCGCGTCAGGCGCAGGATCCCTCGCGCAACCGTGTCGTCTTCAGCTCGATCGAGCACCACGCGCTGCTTGACCCCGTCACCTGGCTCGCCAAGCACGAGGGCGCCGAGATCGACATGACTCCGGTCGACGGCGCCGGACGCATCCTGGTCGACGAGCTTCGTGCCAGTGTCGCCGCTGCGCCCGAGAGGGTCGCTGCGATCACGACGATGTGGGCCAACAACGAGATGGGCACGGTCCAGCCGATCGCCGAGGTCGTCGACATTGCCCGTACGTACGACATCCCGGTGCACAGCGACGCGGTACAGGCGGCCGGCTACCTGCCGCTCGACTTCACTGCCAGCGGCCTCGATGCCATGACAATCACGGCGCACAAGCTCGGCGGTCCGGTTGGCGTCGGCGCTCTGCTGATTCGCCGCGAGGTCGAGCCGACTCCGCTGCTGCACGGCGGCGGTCAGGAGCGCGATCTGCGATCCGGCACGATCGGTGTCGCGCTGATCGCGGCATTCGCCAGGGCAGTCGACATCACGGTCGGACGCCAGGACGAGACCGTCGATCGCATCGAGAAGCTTCGCCAGCGACTCATCGACGGGATTCGCAATGTCGTGCCCGATGCGATCGTCAACGGTGACCCGCTCGCAGGCCCGGATCACCGGCTGCCGAACATCGCCCACGTGACTTTCCCGGGTTGCGAGGGTGACGCGATGCTCATGCTCCTCGATGCGCAGGGCATTGAGTGCTCAACAGGTTCGGCATGCGATGCAGGCGTTCCCCAGCCGAGCCACGTACTCCTCGCGATGGGCTACGACGACGTCGCCGCACGCGGATCGCTGCGCTTCAGCCTGGGCCACACCTCAACCGAGGCGGATGTCGACGCTCTGATCGCCGCGCTGCCCGCCGTGCACGAGCGGGCCAAGCGCGCTCATCTCGTACGGAGTGGCTCGTGAGGGTCATCGCGGCAATGTCGGGCGGCGTTGACTCAGCAGTCGCGGCTGCGCGTGCCGTTGACGCAGGTCACGACGTCACCGGTGTGCATCTCGCACTCAGCCGCAACCCCCGCTCGTACCGAACCGGCGCCCGTGGCTGCTGCTCGATCGAGGACGCCGGCGATGCCCGCCGCGCCGCAGACGAGCT
>JAKFCR010000382.1:0-11518 GCA_036676545.1 Aeromicrobium sp.
CCTGCCTGTAAAGTTGCGGCGTTGTAGACAGGCACGCCCGGGACGCTGGACGCATAGGAATGGGGAGGCTGACATGACTCGCGTCGACGAGTTCAACAGCTTCTACACCTCAACCTTCTCCCAGGCCCTCGAAGTCACGTACGCCATCTGCGGCGACCGTCACGTTGCCTTCGAGTCGACCGTAGACGCCTACCGTCGCGCCTGGCGTGACTGGTCCAAGATCCGCGCAGGCAACCCGCTCGCGTATGTCCGCAACGAGGCCTGGAAGCTGACGGGCCTGAGCCGAGGCACCCACCCACTGCGCCGCAAGCACGAAGAAGACAGCGACACAGAGCTCCTCGACGCACTCGGCGAGATGACGATCACCGATCGACGCCTGATCGTGCTGATGACCCTCGGCAACACCGACCTCGAAGAGGCGTCTCGCGAAGTCAACCTGCCGGCTGAAGAGGGCATCGAGAACGTCACCTCCGCGCTCGCGGCGCTCGAGGCCAAGCTCGGCCAGTCAATCGATGACATCGAACGCCGCATGAACGGGCTCGGCGCGGCCACCGACTCGTTCGAGCAGCCGACCCCGACCAAGATCCGCACGGCAGCGAAGCGTGGCCGCCAGCGCAACACGGTGATTCTGGTCGCGGCGTCTGTGGCTCTCGCGATCGGCGGCGGATTCATCGTGACCGAAGGTGACGCCCTCGACAGTCGCGCCTCGCTCCCCTACCGCGAAAAGATCGGTGCGGAGCGACCAGACGTCGTCCTCGACGCCGAGAACATCGACACCGGAAACCTGCTGACGCTGCAGCAGGTCGGCCAGCTGGACGCCAAGAGCGTTTGGTCAGTCGAGAACACCGACGAGAACATCGACAACACGACGCCGTATGCGACCTGTCCGGTCAAGCGATTCGCTGACAGCGACCCGCTCAAAGTGCTCGTACGCACCTATACCGCGAACGGTGCCGACAAGGAGCGGGTTGCTCAGGCCATCGAGGTCTCGCGCAGCACCAAGATCGCCGACGCAGCCTATCGCCGCCTGGTGCGGTGGTACTCCGACTGCCAGCACCCCCGCGTACAACTCGTCGACTCCTACTCGGTCAAGCGACCGGCCGGCGACTTCCAGATCCTCCTCCTACGCTCGCACTCGACTCCAGTACGTACGTTCACCGTCGGCTTCAGCCACTCAGGCAATGTCACCAGCACCCTCGTGCACGAAGTCGATGGCGCTGTCGGACCGAGGATCGGGTCCTTCGCCCGTACGCTCAACAACTCCGTGTCACGCCTGTGCGCCGACACCGGTGGCAACTGCACCGACGAAATCGCCGTCACCCGTACCGAGCCGCCTCGAACCTCCGAGGACCCTTCGTTCCTCGGCATCGTGGACCTTCCACCGATTGCACAGATCGATCGCGTCTGGGTGGGCGTCAAGGCGTTCTCGGCCGCCAAGGTCAACCCGGCCGCGACGGGATGCGACCGAGCCGACTTCTCTGCCATCAAGACCGCGAAGTCCAAGCTGTTCGTCATCCCCCAGGCCAAGGAGCTGCCCAAGCAGTTCGGCGTCGCCGAGACGATAGGCCGGTTCCCGAGTGAGAAGCTGGCCAAGGAATTCGTCAAGACCATCAGCGACCGGGTCAACGAGTGCGGGGTCAAGAATCTGACCGCCAAGATCGACCAGCGCGACTCTTTCAAAACCGGCCATTACTCCGGCAAGACGTGGCGCATCAGCCTCGAGGTCACCAAGGGCCAGCGCATCACCGTCCGCGGCGCAATCATCAGGCGCGGCGCAGACGTCGCTCAGGTGACGTTCACACCATCAGGGAAGTTCGACGTCTCGTCCAGGGTGTTCGAGACGTTCGCCGCCCGCGCCGGCGCACGACTGCGGTTCGTCGAATAGCGAGAACCCCTCTCCCGCCAGGCGGAAGAGGGGCTCTCGTCGTACGTGCCTCAGACGTTCGTGAGGCTCAGATCTCCTTCAGGATGGCTCGCATGAGCTCAGCCGTCTCGGACGGCGTCTTGCCGACCTTGACGCCCGCAGCTTCGAGGGCTTCCTTCTTGCCCTGCGCCGTGCCCGCACCGTCGGAGACGATGGCGCCGGCATGGCCCATCGTCTTGCCCTCGGGAGCGGTGAAGCCAGCGACGTAGCCGACGACCGGCTTCGTTACGTGCTCCTTGATGTACGCGGCTGCCTTCTCCTCGGCGTCACCACCGATCTCGCCGATCATCACGATCGCCTTGGTGTCGGGGTCAGCTTCGAATGCCTCGAGCGCATCGATGTGCGTCGTACCGATGATGGGGTCACCACCGATGCCGATCGCGGTCGAGAAGCCGAAGTCGCGCAACTCGAACATCATCTGGTAGGTCAGCGTGCCCGACTTGGAGACGAGACCGATCGGTCCGCTTCCGGCGATGTTGGCCGGCGTGATGCCTGCGAGCGCCTCGCCCGGCGTGATGATGCCCGGGCAGTTGGGACCGATGATGCGCGTCTTCTTGCCCTGGGCGTAAGCCCAGAACTCGGCGCTGTCCTGGATCGGGACACCCTCGGTGATGATCACCAGCAGGCCGATCTCAGCGTCAATCGCCTCGACGACAGCGTCCTTGGTGAAAGCCGGCGGGACGAAAGCAACCGACACGTCAGCGCCGGTCTTCTCGATGGCTTCGGCAACCGATCCGAAGACCGGCAGCTCGACCTTGGTGCCCGACGCGTCGACGTGCTCGACGGTCGTGCCGGCCTTGCGGGCATTGACGCCGCCGACGACCTGGGTGCCGGCCGCGAGCATGCGGGCGGTGTGCTTGGAGCCCTCGCCGCCGGTGATGCCCTGGACGATGACCTTTGAGTCCTTGTTGAGGAAAATCGACATACTCAGACTCCTTCGTGTGCGAACTGTGCAGCCTTGTCGGCCGCACCGTCCATGGTCTCGACCTGGGTCACGAGCGGGTGGTTGAGCTCGTTCAGGATGGCGCGGCCCTCGTCGACGTTGTTGCCGTCGAGGCGTACGACCAGTGGCTTCGTGGCGGCGTCACCGAGCAGCTCGAGAGCACCCTTGATGCCGTTGGCGACCGCGTCACACGAGGTGATGCCGCCGAACACGTTCACGAATACCGACTTGACCTGCTCGTCACCGAGGATGACGTCGAGGCCGTCGGCCATCACCTGCGCCGAGGCGCCTCCACCGATGTCGAGGAAGTTGGCGGGCTTGACGCCGCCGTGGTTCTCGCCGGCGTATGCCACGACGTCGAGCGTGCTCATGACGAGCCCCGCACCGTTGCCGATGATGCCGACCTGGCCGTCGAGCTTGACGTAGTTGAGGCCCTTGGCCTTCGCCTTCGCCTCAAGCGGGTCAGCTTCTTCGTGGATCACGAAGTCCTCGTGCTCGGGGTGACGAACCTCAGAGGCGTTGTCGTCGAGCGACACCTTGCCATCGAGCGCTTCGAGCTTGTCGCCCTCCAGACGTGCCAGCGGGTTGACCTCGACGAGCGTGGCGTCTTCTTCGACGAAGACCTTCCACAGCGCCTGGACCATGGCGACAGCCTGGTCGGCGAGCTCGGCGGGGAACTTGACCTCTTCGACGATCGCGCGGGCCTTGGCTTCGTCGACACCGGTGCCGGCGTCGATCGGGATCTGGCGCACTGCCTCGGGGTTGGTCTTCGCGACCTCTTCGATCTCGACACCACCCTCGACGCTGGCGATGCAGAGGTAGCTGCGGTTCGAACGGTCCAGCAGGAACGAGAAGTAGTACTCCTCGACCGGCGGAGTCGCCGGGGTCACCAGCACGCGGTTGACGGGCAGGTCCTTGATCGTGAGCGCGAGAATGTTGGTCGCGTGCTCGAAGGCCTCATCGGGCGTCTTGGCGAGCTTCACGCCGCCGGCCTTGCCGCGGCCGCCTGCCTTGACCTGCGCCTTGACGACGGTCACACCGCCGAGCTGCTCAGCGGCAGCCTTGGCTTCCTCTGCTGTCTGTACGACGATGCCGAGCGTCGTCGTGACGCCATGCTTGGCGAAGAGTTCCTTCGCCTGATATTCCATCAAATCCACGGTGTGTCCGTCCTTTGTTGACGTCCTGATTGGCTCAGACTGTTCGACTCAGAATGGGGCCGATGACAGAAAAATTGAGCGTGGCGACTCTACCCGCTCAAAGGGGGTCCTGACGTGTCAGGTCGGTCACATCCGCGGCGACCGTCAGGCGTACGTGCCGGGCGTCGAGCTCCTCGCGAGCGGACTCCAATGCCGTCAGGTCGACGTCACCGCACACCACAACCTCGTCAGCATCCTCGGCCAGAGCCGTCCTGATGAGCTGTTCCGCGGACTGTCCTCCCCCGGCAAGAACCACCTCGCGGCCGGTGTCACGCAGCGTACGAGCGACTCTGAGCGCTGCATCCCCGTCGCCCGTCGCGCCGACGATGATGCGCCGTTTTGCCATGAACGCATGGTCGCACGATGGTGAAGGTCGTCACACAATGTCGACTTTTCCCGCGTGGCAAACAACAAATGTGCGTATTCGGTTTCGCCCGAACCAGCGATTGGGCTAGGCTCGTCGAGTCCTGCTGTCCCCCTTTCGGAGGTTTTTGCGTGTCTTCGTCTGCGCCTAAACGCCGACTGGATGTACGCCAGGAGACCCCCAAGCGGGCTACGAGTGGCAAGCGGGTCGCCCAAAGGCGCCAAGCTCGCAAGCGCTCCCTTCGTCTCACCCCAGCCATGGCCGGCGCATTCGCGCTGATCATGGCTGGTTTTGGTTCCGCCGTCGTTGGCGGCCATGTAGACGACTCGACCCTGTCGGCCGACGACTACCAGACGATCTCCGAGACCTACACCGGCGACGACATCAACAGCGTTGACGTCAGCCGCGACTTCGATCGCAAGCTCGACGAACAGGGCAAGATCCAGGCCGATCAGATGCTGATCGCCCTCGCCGACCAGAACAAGCTCACTGAGAAGACCGCAGTCGAGGCAAAGAAGAACCAATGGGTTCTGCCGGTCACCGGCTACCACCTGTCGGCACGCTTCGGCCAGCGCAGCGGCCTCTGGTCACGCATGCACACCGGCCTCGACTTCGCCGGACCTTCGGGATCAGCCATCAGCTCCGTTGCCGCTGGCACGGTCAAGTCCACGGGCTACGAAGGCGCATACGGCAACCGCACGATCGTCACGCTCATCGACGGCACCGACATCTGGTACTGCCACCAGAGCCGCATCGCCGTCAGCGTTGGCGACAAGGTCGGCCCCGGCCAGGTCATCGGCTACACCGGCTCGACCGGCAATGTCACCGGCCCGCACCTGCACCTCGAAGTACACCCGGGCGGCGGCGGACCCGTCGACCCGTACGCCGTACTCGTGCAGCACGGCATCCGCCCGTAGCCTCCAGCTCTTGTCGACTGGCTAGAGCTTCTCGACCGGCGCGTATCGCAGCAGCAGTCGCTTGACTCCCTGCGATCCAAAGTCGACCGAGGCTTGGGCCTTGTCGCCCTGGCCGTCGACCGCCACCACGGTGCCGAGTCCGAAGCTGTCGTGTGACACCCGATCTCCCGGCACCAGGGATACGACTTCGCGTGTGGCCCGCTTGGAGCGCGCAGCGACATTGGTCGACCGGAACGTCGACTGCGACGTGACCGAAGGACTGTTGGGCGTCCACTGGGTCGGAGACGAGGCGACCCGCCGCCAGTCGACCAGCGCCTCGGGGAGCTCATCGAGGAAGCGCGACGCCGGGTTGTAGGACGGAGCGCCCCACGCGGCGCGCGTCTGGGCTCGCGTCACGTAGAGGCGTGTGCGCGCTCGGGTGATGCCGACGTAAGCGAGTCGGCGCTCCTCCTCGAGCTCGGTGTTGTCGGCTAGCGATCGCATGTGCGGGAAGACACCGTCTTCGAGACCGGTGAGGAACACGACCGGGAACTCGAGCCCCTTGGCCGTATGGAGCGTCATAAGCGTGACGACACCGTCGCCTTCGTCGGGGATCTGGTCGGCGTCGGCCACCAGGGCGACTTGCTCGAGGAATGCCGCGAGGGATCCCGGTGCGAGGTCCGCGGCGGCATCGGCGACTGCTTCCGTGTCGGCATCGTCGTCGAGCGTGCTGGCACCGACGACGAACTCGCGCGCGACCGCGACGAGCTCGGCGAGGTTCTCGACCCTGGTCTCATCCTGCGGGTCGGTGCTCTGCTCGAGGGCATTGAGATAGCCGCTGCGAGTCAGCGCCGCCTCGAGCACGGCATCGGCGGGTGCTCCGCTCTCGGCCATCGCCATGAGCTCGGACATCGTCAGGGTGAACGCCTGGATCGCGTTGAGCGACCGGGTCGCAAGGTCATCGGCCTCGTTGGCGCGGGTCATCGCCTCCCAGAAGCTGATCTCGTGACGATCGGCCAGACGCTGGATTGCCGCCTCCGCCCGATCGCCGATGCCTCGCTTGGGCTCGTTGAGAATGCGGCGGAGCGAGACGGCATCTCGCGGGTTGATGAGCACGCGTACGTATGCGAGCGCGTCCTTGATCTCCTTGCGCTCGTAGAACCTGACTCCGCCGACCACGCGATAGGGCAGGCCGACCCGGATGAAAACTTCTTCAAACACTCGGCTCTGGGCGTTGGTGCGATAGAAGATCGCGACGTCCTTGGCCGCGACATCGCCCTCGTCGCTGAGCTTGTCGATCTCCTCCGCGATGAACTGTGCCTCGTCGCGCTCGTCGTCGCCGACGTAACCGACGATCTTCTCGCCGTCCCCCTCGGCGGACCAGAGCTGCTTGTCCTTGCGGCCGGCGTTGCGACTGATGACCGCGTTGGCAGCCGACAGGATGGTCTGGGTCGACCGGTAGTTCTGCTCGAGCAGGATCGTCGAGGCGTTGGGGAAGTCGTCCTCGAACTCGAGGATGTTGCGGATGTTGGCACCGCGGAACGCGTAGATCGACTGGTCCGAGTCGCCGACGACCAGCAGGTCAGAATCGGCGTCGGTCAGCTCCTTGATCAGCTGGTATTGCGCATGGTTGGTGTCTTGGTATTCGTCAACCAAGATGTGCCGGAAGCGGCGACGGTAGGTCTCGGCAACATCGGGCCAACCCTGGAACAGGTGGACCGTGTTCATGATGAGGTCGTCGAAGTCCATCGCGTTGGCGGCGCGGAGTCTCGCCTGATAGGTCGTGTAAGCCTCGGCGTAGAGCTCCTCAGTCGGGTTGACCGCCTTGCTTCCCGCTGCCTCGTGGTCGATGAGCTCGTTCTTGAGGTTGGAGATCCAGTTGAGCACGGCCCGCGGGTTGACCCGCTTGGGGTCGAGATCCATGTCGCGGCACACCTGCGTCATGAGCCGGCGCTGATCGGCCGAGTCATAGATCGTGAACGTCGAGGTGAACCCGAACTTCGTCGCCTCACGCCGCAGGATGCGTACGCAGGCGGAGTGGAACGTCGAAACCCACATCATCCGAGCGCGGGGGCCCACCAGCTCGGCAACGCGTTCGCGCATCTCGGCGGCAGCCTTGTTGGTGAACGTGATCGCCAGGATTGACCCGGGATGTGCACCCCGAGCCGCGATCAGCCACGCCACGCGGCGGGTGAGAACGCGCGTCTTGCCCGAGCCAGCTCCCGCCACCACGAGCAGCGGGCCGCCCGGATGCGACACGGCATCACGCTGAGCGTCGTTGAGTCCGTCGAGCAGGATGTCGGAGCGCGCGCGCTTCTTTTCGGCCTCCTGGGCAGACTTCTTCTCCGCGGTTTGGGGCACGGGGAATGGTGATGTCATCAGGCCCTCCAGCCTAGTTGGCGCAGCAGACATCAGCCGCCTCGGCCACGCGCGACAATGAACACATGAGCCTCGTCTCGATCGACACGAATGCCGCAGAGCCGCCGTACGAGCAGGTACGTCGGCAGATCGCCGAGGGCGCCTCGACCGGGGCGCTGGCGGCGGGTCACAGACTTCCTCCCGTACGCCAGCTCGCCGCGGACCTCGGGCTCGCCGTCAACACGGTGGCCAAGGCCTACAAGGCGCTCGAGTCCGACGGTGTGATCGAGACTCACGGCCGCGGTGGCACGCTCATCGCCACGCGCAGGATCGGTGACGCCCAGGCGGACGACGCTGCGACGACGTACGTACGCATTGCTCGGCGACAGGGACTTTCGGTCGACGAAGCCACGAGGCTCGTCGAGCAACACTGGGGATAGCTGGGCTACTCGGCCATCGTGTTGGGCTTGCGCCAGCTTCGCTCGAACGGCAGCCGCCAGGCGCGTGGGGCGATGAGCTGGTGCACGGCATTCGGACCCCACGTTGCCGACGGATAGGGCCGCACGGGTGGCGGATCGTTGAGAAGTGGCTCGGAGATCTCCCACAAGCGCTCGATGCCTTCGGCGGTCGTGAACAATGTCCGCTCGCCGCGCATGGCGTCATGGATCAGCCGCTCATACGCCTCCAGCACATCACCAGCCCGCTCGGTCTCGTGCATCGCGAACTGCATGCTGAGCTTGTCGAGCCGCATACCGGGCCCCGGGCGCTTGCCATAGAACGACAGCGACATCTTCGACGAGTCTGCGAGGTCGAACGTCAGGTGATCAGGCCCGGACAGACCAACTCCTGAGCCTGACGGAAACATGCTCTTGGGTGGCTCCCGGAACGCGATCGAGATGATCCGCGCACCTTCGGCCATCTTCTTGCCCGTGCGCAGGAAGAACGGCACACCCGCCCAGCGCCAGTTGTCGATCTCGGCCTTCAGCGACACAAACGTCTCGGTCTCCGAGTCTGCGGCCACCCCCGGCTCGTCGCGGTAGCCGTCGTACTGTCCGCGTACGACGTGCTTCGGGTCGAGCGGCAGCATCGAACGGAAGACTTTGTTCTTCTCCTCGCTGATCGAGTCGGAGTCCAGCGACGTTGGCGGCTCCATCGCCATGAAAGCCAGCACCTGGAACAAGTGGGTGACCACCATGTCCTTGAACGCGCCAGTGCCTTCGTAGAACCCGGAGCGACCCTCGAGCGACAGGGTCTCGGGTACGTCGATCTGCACGTGGTCGATGAAGTTGCGGTTCCAGATCGGCTCAAACAAGCCGTTTGCAAAGCGGAACGCCAGGATGTTGAGCGCCGCCTCCTTGCCGAGGAAGTGGTCGATGCGGAAGATCTGCTCCTCGGCGAACACCTCGTGGATCTGCGCGTTGAGCGATTTGGCACTCGCGAGATCCGTTCCGAACGGCTTCTCCATGATGATCCGCGCACGGTCGACCAGCTCGGCATCGCGCAGCGTGTGCACGACGTCGAGCGCTGCCTTGGGCGGCACGCTCAGGTAGTGGAGGCGTCGCGGGCTGCCGCCCAGCTCGTCCTCGTGAAGCTTCGCCGCCTTCGCGAGCGCTTGTGCGCCGTCCTTGACGTTGACGTACGAGAGCTTGGGCGCGAACGCGGCCCATTGCTCGTCCTTGATCATGCGAGGGCTGAACTCACGCCAGGCTTCCTCCGCGAAGGCGCGGAACGACTCGTCGTCGAACTCGTCGAGCGAGACGCCGATGATGCGTGAGTCGGCGACAAGCCCTGACTGCAGCAGGTGCATGATGCCGGGCAGCAGCTTGCGCCGGGCAAGGTCGCCCGTGGCGCCGAAGAGCACAATCAGGTGAGGCTCGTTCACACGTTCAGGTTAGACCTCGAAGATTGCATCGAGGTGAATTCCAGAACGTTAGATCAGGCGACGATCGTTGGCCCAGCGCGTCAGCTCGTGCCGGCTCGACAGCTGGAGCTTGCGCAGCACGCTCGACACGTGGGTCTCGACCGTCTTGATCGAGATGAAGAGCTCCTTGGCGACTTCCTTGTACGCGTAGCCGCGGGCGATGAGGCGCATGACCTCGCGCTCGCGCTCGGTGAGCCGATCGAAGTCCTCGTCGATCTGGGCGACCTCGATCGTGCCGGCGAACGCGTCGAGCACGAAGCCAGCGAGCCGCGGCGAGAATACTGCGTCACCAGCGGCGACCCGGTCGATCGCATCAAGCAGTTCCGGGCCGGAGATGTTCTTGGTGACATAGCCACGAGCGCCAGCGCGAATGATGCCGATGACGTCCTCGGCCGCGTCGCTGACCGACAACGCGAGGAACTTCATGTCGGGATGGCGAAGATGCAGACGTCGGATGACCTCGAGCCCTCCTCCGCCCGGCATGTGCACATCGAGCAGAACGACGTCAGGCTTGGTCTCGACCAGCACCTCGACGGCACTCTCGACGTCCTCGGCCTCGGCCACGATCTCGACAGGTCCGTCGATCTCGGCCCGGACTCCGCGTCGGAACATCGCGTGGTCGTCGACGATCGCGACGCGCAGGGTGGTCATGAGGTCTCCTCGAATACATGGTCAGCGTCGCGTACGGGAACGGTCATCGCGACCTCGGTGCCCTGGCCGCGCTTGCTGCGGATCGTCACGGTACCTCCGTGGCGTTCGACCCGATCGACGATCGAGCCGCGTACGCCCATCCGGTCCTCGGCGATCTTGTCGACGTCGAAGCCGACTCCGCGATCACGGACGAACACCTGGACGGTGTCGCTGTTGGCCTCGGCGTAGACGTCGATTCGGTCGACCTTGGCATGTTTGGCGGCGTTGATCATGGCCTCGCGCGCCGCCTTGGCGACAGCAGCAACATCGGGGTCGAGCGGCGCATCACCGACAGCGATCACCTCGACCGGAACCTGGTGGGCATCCTCGACGTCTGCCGCCGATGCCCGCAGCGCCGCGACGAGTGAGTCGCCTGCCTGCTCATCAGTTCCATAGAGCCACGCGCGCAGCTCACGCTCCTGACGTCGGGCGAGAGTCGCAACGGCGGCCTGGTCGCCGGCATTCTTCTGCAACAGCGCCAGGGTCTGCAACACCGAGTCGTGAAGGTGGGCAGCGACGTCGGCGCGTTCCTGAGAACGTACGAGCGCTCGACGCTCCTCTGTCAGGTCACCGAGCAGCTTGGTGATCCATGGCCCGAGGATCAGCGCGAGGCCGATCAGTGCGACGCCGAGTGCCGCGGCGAGGTCGACCATCGCGCCCCACCCGCGTTCCTGAGTCAGGAAGTAGAGAGCAGCAAGCGCGATCAGCACTCCACCAGCCGCGATGCGTACGGCAAAGCCAATGCCGCTGGTCTGCCGCATCCAGCGCCGCCAGGCGACATCGTCGAACTGGCGCCAGATGACGGTCAGGCCGATGACGGCGACCAATGCGGGTCCGACGAGTGCATCGCTGATACCTCGCCCGGTGACCTGGAGGAACAGCAGCACGCCGACACCGACCATGCCGATGGCCAGCGTCTGGAGGATCTCGGCCGAACCGGGACGGTTGGGGTTGGTACGCAGTCCCTGTCGCGTGGCCGCCTCAAGGCCCGGCGTCAGCTCGGGCTGGCGCAACGGCAGGAAGCGCCACAGCAGCAGGTAGGCGATGATGCCAACGCCGCTAAGCCAGGTCGCCACGACGAAGGCGAGCCGGACATAGAGGACTCCCACCCCGAAGTGATCGGCGAGCCCGGTCGCGACACCGCCCACCAGCCGGCGGTCCGCCGGTCGGTAGGCACGGCGATAGGGGCTCGCACTGATCTGGGTCACCCAACGATCGTCACACGT
>JAKFCR010000383.1:0-34107 GCA_036676545.1 Aeromicrobium sp.
GCACCACCGCCACCCGACGGGGCAGCTGCTGTCCAACGCCAACGCCGATGTCGAAGCGGCCTGGGCGGTGTTCATGCCGTTGCCGATGGCGATCGGTGTCATCGCGATGCTGGTCGCAGCGATCGTCGCGATGCTCGCCGCCGACGTCGTGCTGACCTTGGTCGGCCTGGTCGTGTTCCCCGCGTTGTTCCTGATCAACGTCTATTACCAGCGCTGGCTGTCGCCCAAGGTCGCGCACGCACAGTCCCTGCGCGGAGCTGTCAGCGCCGTCGCGCACGAGTCCTTCGATGGCGCGATGGTCGTCAAGTCACTGGGTCGTGAGGCCGATGAGACCGAGCGGTTCAAGCGCGTCACCGAGGAGCTGCGCGACGCCAACATCGAGGCCGGCCGCATTCGCAGCATGTTCGATCCGCTGCTCGAGGCGCTGCCCAGCTTCGGCATCCTGCTCGTCATCGTTCTCGGTGTCGGTCGTGTCGCGAGCGGTGCTGCCGATCCGGGTGACGTTGTCTCGGTGGCCTATCTGTTCACTGTCGTGGCATTCCCCGTACGCGCGATCGGGTGGGTCCTGGGCGAGCTCCCACGCAGCGTGGTGGGCTGGAACCGCGTCGAGTCGGTGCTCGACGAGCGCGGTTCGATGTCATACGGAGATGCGTCACTCGATGGCGCAGGCCCCGTCGCGCTCGACGTCGAGGACGTGTCGTTCCAGTTCGCAGATGCTGATCGCGATGTACTCAAGGGCATCGACCTTCAGGTCGCCCCCGGCAAGGTCGTCGCGGTCGTGGGGGCCACTGGCAGCGGCAAGAGCACGCTGACCTCGCTCCTGACTCGGCTCGTCGATCCCAACGGCGGATCGATCTCGGTCGATGGTGTCGACATTCGCGACCTCACCCACGACGAGCTCGCCCGCGCGATCGCCGTCGTACCCCAGGGCACGTTCCTGTTCGACGACAGCGTTCGCGCCAATGTCACTCTCGGTGGCGACTACCCCGACGAGGACGTTTGGGCTGCGCTGCGGACTGTGCAGGCCGACGGCTTCGTCTCGGCGCTGCCGCGCGGCTTGGACAGCGAGCTGGGGGAGCGCGGCACGACTCTGTCGGGCGGCCAGCGACAGCGGTTGTCGCTGGCTCGCGCACTCGTACGCAATCCGCGACTTCTGGTGATGGACGATGCGACAAGCGCTGTTGACCCTGAGGTCGAGCAGCGGATCCTCAAGGCACTTGCGGCGCACACGTCTGACGCGGATGGTCCGACGGTGCTCGTCGTCGCCTATCGCAAGGCGACCATTGCGCTGGCCGATGAGGTCGTGTTCCTCGACGACGGTGTGATCGCTGACCGCGGCAGTCACGACGAGCTGATCGCGCGTTCGGCCGACTACCGCAACCTCGTCAACGCCTACGACCTCGCAAGGGAGGCGTTGTCATGAGTGAGATCACAGCAGAAGCTGACCGGCTGACAGGTCTGGCCATCGTCCGTCGCGGACTCTCGCTGTCGCCGGCGATCAAGGACGGTCTCGGGCTCACTCTGGTGCTCGCCATGCTGAGCACGGTCGGCGGCTCAGTTGTGCCGATCCTGATCCAGGTCACGGTCGACTCCGGCCTCGGCGATGGCGGCGAGACGAGGTTGAGTGATGTCGCCTGGTATCTCGCCGGCGCAGCGCTGCTGATCATTGGCACGGGCCTGATCGCCTACTGGATGCGCGTACGCCTGTTCGTCGCCAGTGAGACAGGGCTCGCGCAGATGCGAGTCGACGCGTTCCGTCACGTGCACGACCTGTCGATGCTGACGCAGAACGCCGAACGCCGAGGGGTGCTTGTGTCGCGGGTGACCTCCGACATCGACCAGGTCTCGCAGTTCCTGCAGTTCACCGGGATCATGCTCGTCGTCAGCGTCGGTCAGATCGTCGTGGCGACCGGGATCATGGCCTACTACTCGTGGCAACTCACAGTCGTGGTGCTCGTGACGTTCCTGCCGCTGTTCTTCAGCCTGAAGTGGTTCGCTGACCGGTTGAGTCGCGCGTACGACATCGTGCGGCGGACGGTCGGCGAGATGCTGGCTGTCATCGCTGAGCCCGTCGTCGGTGCGTCGGTCGTACGCGCCTACGCGATCGAGCGCCGTACGCAGGAGCGCGTCGACGCCGGTATCAAGGGCAACCTCGACGCCAACGTCAAGGCGCAGCGGCTCGTCGCGGTCACCTTCGCGTCAGCAGGCGTAGCGGGTGGACTCGCCAACGCGGGAGTCATCGCCTTCGGCGTGATCCTGGGCGTGCGCGGCGATCTGTCGATCGGCACCGTCATCGCGTTCGCATTCCTCGTGGGGCTGCTCGTCGGTCCCGTGCAGATGGCAACGCAGGTGCTGACAGATGCCCAGAACGCCATCGCCTCCTGGCGCCGGGTCATCGAGCTGCTCGACACGCCCGCTGATGTCGTAGACCCGGGTGACACCGGCGTCTCGTTGCCGGGAGGCACGCTCGGTGCTCACTTCGACAACGTGACGTTCGCCTATCCAGATGGTCCCGACGTCCTGAAGGGCATCGAGGTCACGATCCATCCCGAGCAGCGAGTGGCAATCGTGGGTGAGACCGGCTCCGGCAAGACGACGTTCGCCAAGCTGCTGACGAGGCTCATGGACCCGACGTCAGGTGCCGTCAGACTCGGCATCCCGTCAGGCAAGCTTCAATCAGGGGAGTGGCAGGACATCAGCACGGTTTCGTTCGAGGAGCTGCGCAAGCACATCCTGATGGTGCCGCAGGAAGGCTTCCTGTTCGACGCGACGCTGCGCGAGAACCTGCTCTACGGCAAGCAGGACGCCACCGACGCTGAGCTTCGGGACGTCATCAACGACCTGGGTCTTGCCGACTGGTTCGCGACTCTGCCGCGGGGCCTGCACAGCGATGTGGGTCAGCGCGGCGAGTCGCTGTCTGCCGGCGAACGTCAGCTTGTCGCGCTGCTGCGCTCGGCCCTGGCCGATCCCGAGTTCATCGTTCTCGACGAAGCGACCAGCGCTGTCGATCCGCAGACCGAGCTCCGCGCAACCCGCGCGCTCGAGCGACTGCTCGACGGCCGAACCAGCGTCACGATCGCCCACCGACTCTCGACAGCGGAGAACGCCGATCGCGTCCTGGTGTTCGACGCCGGTCAGCTGGTCGAGGACGGGACGCACGCCGAGCTCGTCAACGCGGGCGGCGTCTACGCACGCCTGCACGCCAGCTGGATCGCGCAGGCATCACTTGCCTCGCACACGGTTGTCGAGCCCGCCTGACAGACTGGACACCGTGAGCTCCCTTGATCCGGCCATCGCTTCACGCCTCAAGCGTGACGCGGATGGCCTTGTGCCCGCCGTCGTCCAGGATGCCGAGAGCCGTGACGTACTCATGGTCGGCTGGATGGATGACGAGGCGCTGCATCGCACCCTGACGACGGGACGCGGCACCTACTGGAGCCGTAGCCGTCAGGACTACTGGGTCAAGGGCGAGACGTCCGGCAACACGCAGGCGGTTCGCGAGGTCCGCCTCGACTGTGACGGCGACACGATTCTCGTGCTCGTCAATCAGACCGGCCCTGCCTGTCATACGGGAGATCGCACCTGCTTCGACGCGGACCAGTTGTTGTGACTCCTCGGCGCCTCTACGCACCGGTCGTGCTCGGCACGGTGGCCGCCGGGGGATTTGCGTTCTTTGTCCTCGGCCGTACATGGGCCCGATCGAAGGTCGTGGCCGACGGGCTCACGACCGACAAGGTCTCGGCAACCGGCTCCGATGCGCACCCGCTCGCCTCGGCGTTGGCCCTGGTCATCATCGCTTCAGCGCTGGCGATCCTGGCGGCGTCCAAGCGCATACGCCGTGCTGTGGGAGTGCTCATTGTCGTCGTGGCGTTCGTCGGGATCTGGATCGTCGTACTCGGCGGCGATGCTCTGGACGACACGCTGGCGGCTGCGGTCGAGAAGTCGCCTGCGTTCACCGGCGGCAATCACCCTGACGTGGTGGTCGAATCCTCGTGGCGATTCGTCGCCGTGCTCGCATTCGCCGCAGCCGCGATTCTCGGTGCAGCCACAACACGTTGGGCTCCCCAGTGGCCGACCATGAGCAGCCGCTACGACGCACCTCCCGTACGCCCCAGTGCGCAGCAGAGTCAGGATGACCACGACATGTGGAAGGCATTGGATGAGGGTCGGGATCCGACCCAGTAGTCTGAGCGAAGTTCACGACCCACGAGGAGAATCATGCACGGATCATCGCCAGCCGCCTGGACCGCAGTTCTGTTGTGTCTGGCCGGCATCACGATCGGCGGAGTCGCGTTGATTCCTGATCCAAACTGGGTCCTGTTCACGATCGGTTGTGTCATCACGCTGGGTTCCGCACTCGTCGGACGCGTCATGGCAGCGGCTGGCCTCGGGGTCGACCGCGCAGCTGAGCATCACTGACTGACAGCACGACTCGTCATCCCAAGCGCGAGAAGGGCGAAATCATGACCCAGCCACCGGAGTACCCCGCTTACCCAGGGCCGGAGCAGCCGCCCGTGCCTCCTCCGGCCAGCGTTCAGCCACCTCCGCCGCCCGGATACCAGCCGCCTCCGCCGCCGGGATACCAGCCGCCTCCGCAGCAGCCGTACGGCGTCACGCCGGGGGCTTCGCCGTGGGGTCAGTACGCCGGATGGTGGTCCCGCGTGGGTGCGAGCATCCTCGACGGCCTCGTCGGCTTCGCCATCGGCGTGGTGCCGCTGGTCGTCGGCGCGATCTTGGCGTTCCAGGATCTCGAGACGGATCCGATCACCGACGAAGTGACTGGGGACGTCGATCCGCTGGGCATCGTGATCCTCGGACTCGGGGTCATCGCTGTGATCGCCTTCGGCATCTGGAATGTCGTCTTCCGTCAGGGTCACAAGGGCCAGACGGTCGGCAAGTCGATGCTCGGCATCCAGGTGGTCAAGTCGGACACCGGGCAGTTCATCGGTGCCGGGATGGCGTTCCTGCGCGCGATCCTGAGCTCAATCCTTGGCAATGCCTGCTTCCTCAACTACCTGTGGCCTCTCTGGGACAAGAAGCACCAGACGTGGCACGACATGATCGTCAGCTCGGTCGTTGTCAAGAAATGAGCTCCTCGATGGCTACGGTTACACGGCGCGCGTCGCTGCGTGATCCGGCCATCGCTGGCGCCGTCGGGCTCGGCGCGTTCGCGCTCCTGCATTTCCACGACCCGCACAGTGAAGGCTCGTACGGCTTCTGCCCGTTCCTCGAGCTGACCGGTCGACCCTGCCCGGGCTGTGGCGGCCTGCGTGCCGTCAACAACCTCACTCGCGGGGACCTCGTCGGCGCTGTGAGCAGCAACGCGATGGCAGTTGCGCTGGTCGCCGTCCTGGCGGTCGCGTGGGTGTTGTGGGTTGTGAGACGACTACGCGGTCACGACGGTCCGATGATCGTCCTGTCGGCAAAGATCGGGATGATCGTGCTCGCTGTATTCGCCGTGTTCGGGGTCGTTCGCAATCTGCCGTTCGGCTCCTGGCTCATGCCCTAGGGCAGCACCAGAGTCAGCACGAGCAGCGCCAGCGTTGTCGCTCCCGCCGTGAGCCCCGCAATCGCGACGGTGTCGCCGCGCTCAGTCCCACGAGACAGCTTGATCTCCCGGCGTCCGTGTACGCCAGTGGTGACGGCGGGGACACCCAGGGCGAATGCGCCGAACGGGAAGACCCAGAGCACCAGGAACGCGCCAAAACCGCAGATCACGCTGTAGATCGCCTTGCGGTTGACCGGAAGATCAGCGCCACCGCCGGGTGTGTCCGACGGCGGCACTGGGTCTGAAGTCACTGAATCAGCTCGCGGGAAGACATGGGGCGAGCATAGGACCTCGCGCAGCGGGATCGTCCATGGACGGACGCCGTCGCTGGCTTTCGGAGACGTCTACGAGTCGAAGTTTCCTGTGGCGATCACGACGCCGTAGAACACGATGCCGATGGCGAGGAGCACGATCGAGATGATGCCGAGGATGACACCGGCCTTTGCCATGCCTTCACCGGTCTGTGTCCCGCGCGAGGCGGCGATCTCCTGCTTGGCCTGGTTGCCCAGGATCAGCGCAGCGATGCCCGCAAAGCCGCAGCACACAAGACCGACGATCCCGAGGATCATCGACCAGAGTGCCTTCTTGTTCTGCTGGGGCATACCGCCATAGCCGCCGGGAGCCGGAGCGCCTGGAGGAGGCGGTGGTGGAGGGTATGAACCTTCGGGTGGAGGCGGCACCGATCCATAGCTGGGCAGGCCGCTCGTAGTCGGGTTCTGATCATCGTTGGTCGTCATGACGCGAGCATAGTGATTTGCTCCCGATCCGGAAGTCCCGCTGCATCGTCAGCCGACGGTGATGTTCCCGCTGATCGAGCCGTCGATGGCGAAGACGATGGTCAGGGCGATCGCCGCAAGGGCGGCGATCGCGCCGGTCACGATGCCGGCTATCGCCATGCCTGAACCAGTCTGGGAGCCGTTCGATGCCTCGATCTCAGAGCGCCCGATGATCCCGAGGACGATTGCGGGGATGCCGACGAAGCCGCCGATGGTGCAGCACAGGCCCAATAGGCCGACGATTCCCAGGACCATGGACCAGGACGCCTTCGTGTTCTGCTGCAACGCGGCGTCGGAAGCTGACGGCGTACCAGGCGGAGGCGGGGGAACCGAACCGTAGTCGGGAAGCTCGCCAGGAGTCGGCTGGTCGTCGCTTGTCGTCATGCTCAAACTTTAGTGATCATGACTGTGTGGGAACCCCGAACTGGCATGCCGATCCAGCGGGTCTACTCTTGAAATGCGAACGACGACGGTCGAAGGGGAGGTTCCATGTCGGTGCTCGATGACATCCTCGCCGGTGCGGCTGAGGACCTCCAGCAACGTATGGAGCAGACCTCGCTTGACGAGCTCAAGCAGCAGGCATCGCGCCAGCACCCTGCACTTGACCCCATGCCGGCATTCCGTGCCGATGGTGTGTCAGTCATCGCCGAGGTCAAACGGTCGAGCCCCAGCAAGGGTCCGCTCGCCACGATCAAGGATCCTGCAGCCCTCGCCGCCGACTATGCCGCGGGCGGAGCAGCCGCGATCAGCGTGCTCACGGAGCAGCGCCGATTCGGCGGCACCCTCGACGATCTGCGTGCTGTTCGCGGCACGGTCGACATCCCGGTGCTCCGCAAGGACTTCATCACCACGTCCTACCAGCTGTGGGAAGCGCGTGCGGCTGGCGCAGATATGGCTCTGCTCATCGTTGCCGCTCTGGAGCAGACTGTCCTGGAGAGCTTGATCGAACGCGCGACCTCGATCGGTCTCACTCCACTCGTCGAGGTCCACGACGAAGAAGAGGTCGATCGCGCCGTCGATGCCGGAGCCACGCTGATCGGTGTCAACGCCCGCAACCTCAAGACCCTTGAGATCGACATGCGTACGTTTGAGCGCCTGTCGCCGCGCCTCCCCGACAATGTGGTCAAAGTTGCCGAATCCGGCGTACGTGGTCCGCACGACGTCATCGAGTACGCCAAATGGGGTGCTCATGTCGTGCTCGTCGGCGAAACGCTCGTACGTGACGATGACCCGCGGGCCAGCGTCGCCGACCTCGTAGCCGCAGGAGCGCACCCCGCCTTGCAGCACCGCTGGTAAGGGTCAGACGCCGTACACGACCCCAGGCCCCTGCTCCCTGAAAGCACACCCATGACCTACAACCAGCCCGACGCAACGGGACATTTTGGAAAGTTCGGCGGTCGCTTCATGCCCGAAGCGCTCGTTGCCCCACTCGACGAGCTCGCCAACGCGTGGATCGATGCGAAGTCCGATCCGACGTTCATGGCCGAGCTCGATCGCATGCTCCGCGAGTACGCCAATGTGCCCAGCCCGCTGTACGAAGCGCACCGCTTCTCCGAGGCTGCCGGCGCGCGCATCCTGTTGAAGCGCGAAGACCTCAACCACACCGGCGCGCACAAGATCCGCAACGTCATCGGCCAGGCCTTGCTCGCCAAGCGCATCGGCAAGCCTCGAGCGATCGCCGAGACCGGTGCGGGCCAGCACGGCGTTGCATCCGCAACCGCGTGCGCCTACCTCGACCTCGAGTGCACGGTCTACATGGGCGAAGTCGACACCGAGCGTCAGGCGCTCAACGTCGCTCGCATGCAGATGCTCGGCGCCGAGGTCGTCTCGGTGAAGAGCGGCAGCCGCACCCTCAAGGACGCGATCAACGAGGCACTCCGAGACTGGGTTGCCAGTGTCGACACGACGTCCTACCTGTTTGGCACCGCGGCCGGACCGCACCCGTTCCCGAGCATGGTTCGAGATCTGACCCGAGGCATCGGTGACGAAGCGCGCGCCCAGGTGCTGACGCTGACCGGCAAGCTGCCGGACGCTGCCGTCGCCTGCGTGGGTGGCGGTTCCAACGCGATAGGCCTGTTCACCGCGTTCATTGACGACGCGGACGTCAAGCTCGTCGGTGTTGAAGCCGGAGGCGACGGAGTCGAGACCGGCAGGCATGCCGCGACCATCACCGGCGGTGACGTCGGGGTGCTGCACGGCGCCCGTTCGTACTTGCTCCAGGACGAGGACGGCCAGACCATCGAGTCGCACTCGATCTCGGCTGGCCTCGACTATCCGGGTGTCGGCCCCGAGCACTCCTACCTCGCCTCGATCGGTAGAGCGTCGTACGTACCCGCGACTGACGCGGAGGCCATGTCAGCGTTCGATCTGCTCTGCAAGACCGAGGGGATCATCCCGGCGATCGAGTCGGCACATGCTCTGGCTGGCGCGCTGGAGCTGGCCAAGGAGCTGGGTCCTGACTCGACGATCCTGGTCAACCTGTCCGGCCGCGGTGACAAGGACGCCCACACCGCCGCCCAGTACTTCGGACTGCTCTCATGAGCAAGATCGCGGAGCTCTTCGAGCGCACCCGTTCCGAGAACCGGGCGGCTCTGGTCGGCTACCTCCCAGCTGGCTTCCCCAACAAGGCAGCCTCGATCGCCGCCATTGAGGCGATGGTCGAGGCTGGCGTCGACCTGGTCGAGATCGGCTTGCCGTACAGCGACCCGGTGATGGACGGGCCCGTCATCCAGGCCGCGGCTGATCAGGCGCTGACAGCAGGCACCCGACCCTCGGACGTGCTCGACGTCGTACGCGCCTGCGCAGCGACGGGCGCGCCGACCGTGATCATGACGTACTGGAACCCGGTCGAGCGCTACGGCGTCGAACAGTTCGCCGCCGATCTTGCCGAGGCAGGCGGATCAGGTCTCATCACCCCAGACCTGACGCCTGATGAGGCAGGAGAGTGGATCGACGCATCGACCAAGCACGGCCTCGACCGCATCTTCCTGGTGGCACCGTCGTCGACGGATGCGCGTCTGGCCATGACGGCCGAGGCATCCAGCGGGTTCATCTACGCCGCTGCAGTCATGGGGGTCACCGGTGCCCGCGAGCAGACCAGCACGTTGGGGCCCGAACTTGTCGCCCGTACGCGCAGGGTGACCGACAAGCCGATCGGCGTGGGCATTGGTGTGAGCAACGGTGCGCAGGCGCACGAGGTCGCTGAGTTCGCCGATGCCGTGATCGTTGGGTCTGCCCTCGTACGCTGCCTGTTGGATGCGCCAGACGAGGCCGCCGGGCTCGACGCGATCCGCACACTCGCCCGCGACCTGCGCGCTGGCGTCGAGAGGAACTAAACGTGCACAGCATCGCGACCTTCATCCCGAGCCCGTCCAATGGCGTGTGGCACATCGGGCCACTCCCGCTGCGTGCGTACGCACTGGGCATCATCATCGGCGCGATGTTCGCGATCTGGATCGGCGAGCGACGGTTCACAGCACGCGGTGGCCGAGCGGGCCTGATCAGCGATGTCGCGATCTGGGCGATCCCGTTTGGCATCGTCGGAGCGCGCATCTATCACGTCATCACCGACCCCGAGCTGTACTTCGGCGACGGGCAGAACGTCATCGACGCCGTCAAGATCTGGCAGGGCGGTCTCGGCATATGGGGTGCGATCGCCGGCGGCGCAGTTGGCGCACTCATCGCCTGCCGTCGTTACGGTGTCTCGTTCTCGTCTGTGGCGGGCGCGCTGGCACCGGGTCTGCTCGTTGCTCAGGCGATCGGTCGCCTCGGCAACTACTTCAACCAGGAGCTGTTCGGGAAGCCGACCACGAAGCCGTGGGGGCTTGAGATCGACGCGATCAACCGTCCGGACGGCTTCGCCCAGTTCGCGACGTTCCACCCGACGTTCCTGTACGAGCTGCTCTGGAACCTCGCCGCTGCAGCGTTGCTGATCGCCATCGATCGCAAGCTCAAGCTGACTGGCGACCGCGTGTTTGCGCTGTACGTGATGCTCTACACCGCCGGACGGTTCTGGATCGAACAGCTGCGCATCGATCCGGTGAATGACCTCGGACCGTTCAGGCTCAATGTCTGGACGTCGATCGTCATGTTCGTTCTCGCGACCGCATACTTCGTCGCCACCCGCCACAAGACGCGCGAAGACCAGCCAGCTGAGACAGAGGCCTCTGCCGAGTCGGAGTAGGCCAGCCTGACCTTCGATGACGCGGGAGGCCTGCGCGTCGTACGGTCACACCATGTCTGAGACCGCACTGCCCGACCCGGACGCTATCGGCCACGAGCATCCCGACGTCACAGGAGGCTGGCTGCGGCCGGCCGTCTTTGGAGCGATGGACGGTCTGGTCTCCAACTTCGCGCTGATCATGGGCGTCGTTGGAGGAACGAGTGCAGGCGACACCAAGCCGATCGTCCTTGCCGGACTGGCCGGTCTTGCCGCAGGAGCGTTCTCGATGGCAGCGGGGGAGTACACCTCGGTGGCGAGCCAGTCGGAGTTCGCACTTGCGCAGATTGAGATCGAGCGCGACGAGATCCGTGACAACAAGGGCGCGGAGATGGCCGAGTTGGCGGCGATGTACGTCGACAAGGGCGTTGACGAAGATGTGGCCCGCGAGATGGCCGCACAGATCCACGAGGATCCCGAGAAGGCCGTACGTGTCCACGCTCGCGAGGAGTTCGGGGTCGACGTCGACGACCTCGCCTCGCCGATGCTCGCGGCAGTGTCGTCGTTCTTGGCGTTCGCCGTCGGCGCGCTGATCCCCCTGATGCCCTACCTTCTGGGGGTTCAGTCTCCGTGGCTCGCGATCGGTATCTCACTCACGGCGCTCTTTGGATGCGGTGCTCTCGTCACACGACTGACGTCGCGGTCCTGGTGGTTCGGTGGCGTGCGCCAGCTCCTGCTGGGCGGCTCTGCGGCAGGACTCACGTACCTCGTGGGCGAGGCGGTCGGTCGCAGCTTGGCCTGACACATGTAAACTGCTGTTGCTGTCCGAGGCCAACGTCGTCCCCGGTGTGTAGTTCCATCCGTGATGACGTGAGAAGGGCCCACGCATGAGCGTCAAGCATTTTTCGGCAACGCCCCCCGCCCAGGGTCTGTATGACCCGAGCAACGAGCATGACGCCTGTGGCGTCGCCTTCGTGGCAACCCTGACGGGCGTGGCGAGCAACGACATCGTCGTCAAGGGTCTGACCGCTCTGCGCAACCTGGATCACCGTGGAGCCGTCGGTGGAGAGCCCGACACCGGTGACGGTGCCGGCATCCTCATGCAGGTTCCCGACAAGTTCCTACGGGCCGTCGGTGGCGTCGAGCTGCCCGAGCTGGGCTCGTACGCGGCGGGCATGGCCTTCCTCCCACTCGACGAGAAGGCCGCCGCTGCGGCGAAGCTGCGTATCGAGGCGATCGCCGTCGAAGAGGGCCTCACGGTCCTCGGCTGGCGCGAGGTGCCGGTCAACCCCGAGATTCTCGGCTCGATGTCCCGCAGCACGATGCCGTCGTTCCAGCTGATGTTCGCGGTGTCGGAGGGTGGACAGCTCAAGGGCCTCGAGCTCGACCGCGTCGCCTTCTGCCTGCGCAAGCGCGCTGAGCACGAGCTTGACGTCTACTTCCCGTCGCTGTCGAGCCGCACGCTGATCTACAAGGGCATGCTCACGACCGAGCAGCTGGAGAACTTCTTCCCCGACCTCAGTGACGAACGTATGGAGTCGGCGCTGGCGATCGTGCACAGCCGCTTCTCGACGAACACGTTCCCGAGCTGGCCGCTGGCGCACCCGTTCCGGTTCATTGCGCACAACGGCGAGATCAACACGGCGCGCGGCAACCGCAACTGGATGCGCGCCCGCGAGGCGCTGCTCGAGAGTGACCTGATCCCGGGTGACCTGAGCCGTCTCTACCCGATCTGCGACCCCGATGGCAGCGACACAGCCTCGTTCGACGAGGTGCTCGAGCTGCTGCACCTTGGCGGCCGCTCGCTCCCGCACGCCGTGATGATGATGATCCCGGAGGCGTGGGAGAACAACACCGACATGGAAGAGGCGCGTCGCGCGTTCTACGAGTTCCACTCGTCCGTGATGGAGCCGTGGGACGGACCTGCCTGCGTGACGTTCAGTGACGGCAACCAGGTCGGCGCCGTGCTCGACCGCAACGGCCTGCGTCCCGGTCGCTACTGGGTGACCGACGACGGCCTCGTCGTGCTCGCATCCGAAGCCGGCGTCCTCGACATCGACCAGAGCACGATCACCCGCAAGGGTCGTCTCGAGCCCGGCAAGATGTTCCTCATCGACCTCGACGAGCACCGCATCATCGAGGACCACGAGATCAAGAGCACCCTCGCTGGCGAGCACCCGTACGACGAGTGGCTCTACAGCGGACTGGTCCGCTTCGAGGATCTGCCTGACCTCGAGCACATCGTTCACACACACTCCTCGGTCACCCGGCGCCAGCAGGTGTTCGGTTACACGGAGGAGGAGCTCCGCCTCCTGATCGCGCCCATCGCGCGCACCGGCGGCGAGGCGATCGGCTCCATGGGCACCGACACGCCCATTGCGGCGATCTCGGATCGCCCCCGCCTGCTGTTCGACTACTTCTCGCAGCTGTTCGCGCAGGTCACCAATCCGCCGCTCGATGCGATTCGTGAAGAGGTCGTCACCTCGCTGGCCGGCACGATCGGCCCCGAGAAGAACCTTCTTGCGCCCGGTCCGGCTTCCTGTCGCATGCTGCAGCTGCCGTTCCCCGTGGTCGACAACGACGAGCTCGCCAAGATCCGGCACATGAACAAGGACGGCGACATGCCGGGCTTCTCGGTCCACGTCGTTCGCGGCCTCTACGAGGTCGACGGTGGCGGAGCCGCGCTCAAGGCGCGCCTCGAGGAGATCTGTGCCGACGTCTCGGAAGCGATCGCCGAAGGTGCGCGCATCATCGTTCTCTCGGACCGCCATTCCAACGCGGACTTGGCGCCGATCCCGTCGCTGCTGCTGACGGGTGCAGTGCACCACCACATGGTGCGCGAGCGTCTGCGTACGCAGGCTGGACTGATCGTGGAGTCCGGTGACGTCCGCGAAGTGCACCATGTCGCGCTGCTCATCGGCTACGGCGCAACTGCGGTCAACCCCTACCTCGCACTCGAGTCGGCAGAGGACCTCGCTCGAGAGCGGATCTTCGTCGAAGGTGTCGCGCCTGCTCAGGCCGTACGCAACCTCGCGTACGGGCTTGGCAAGGGCGTACTCAAGGTCATGAGCAAGATGGGCGTCTCGACTGTGGCGTCCTACACCGGTGCCCAGATCTTCGAGGCCGTCGGTCTGTCGCACGAGATCGTCGGCGACTACTTCACCGGTACGTCGTCGAAGCTCGGCGGTGCCGGCCTCGACGTGATCGCTGACGAGGTGCATTCACGCCACCTCAAGGCGTATCCGACCAGCGGCATCGTTGGTCCGCGTCGCCATCTCGAGATCGGTGGCGAGTACCAGTGGCGCCGCGAGGGCCCGGAGCACCTGTTCGACCCTGAGACCGTGTTCCGTCTGCAGCACTCGACGCGTACCGGTTCGTACGAGATCTTCAAGCAGTACACGTCGCGCGTAGACGACCAGTCCGAGCGACTGATGACGCTGCGTGGACTGTTCGAGTTCAAGGCGGGCGAGCGTGCTCCGATCTCGATCGACGAGGTCGAGCCGGTCTCCGAGATCGTCAAGCGCTTCTCGACTGGTGCCATGTCGTACGGCTCGATCAGCCAGGAAGCGCACGAGACCTTGGCGATCGCAATGAACCAGCTGGGCGGCAAGTCGAACACGGGCGAGGGCGGCGAAGACCCCGACCGTCTGTACGACCCGACGCGTCGTTCGTCGATCAAGCAGGTCGCCTCGGGACGCTTCGGCGTCACCTCGGAGTACCTGACGAACTCCGACGACATCCAGATCAAGATGGCGCAGGGTGCCAAGCCCGGTGAGGGCGGCCAGCTTCCCGGACCCAAGGTCTATCCATGGGTCGCGAAGACGCGTCACTCGACGCCGGGTGTCGGACTGATCTCGCCTCCGCCGCACCACGACATCTACTCGATCGAGGACCTCAAGCAGCTCATCCACGACCTCAAGAACGCCAACCCCTCAGCGCGAGTGCACGTCAAGCTCGTGTCCGAGGTCGGCGTCGGCACGGTTGCGGCAGGGGTCTCGAAGGCCAAGGCTGACGTCGTACTGATCTCCGGTCACGACGGCGGTACGGGCGCGTCGCCCCTGACATCGCTCAAGCACGCCGGTGGACCCTGGGAGCTCGGCCTCGCCGAGACCCAACAGACGCTGCTGCTCAACGGTCTGCGCGACCGCATCGTCGTTCAGTGCGACGGTCAGCTCAAGACCGGCCGCGACGTCATCATCGCCGCACTGCTGGGTGCCGAGGAGTTCGGTTTCGCGACCGCACCACTCGTCGTCAGCGGTTGCATCATGATGCGCGTGTGCCACCTCGACACCTGCCCAGTCGGCGTTGCCACCCAGAACAAGGCGCTGCGCGAGAAGTACTCCGGCAAGGCCGAGTACATCGTCAACTTCTTCACCTACATCGCCGAAGAGGTTCGCGAGCACCTCGCACAGCTGGGCTTCCGGTCGATCGATGAGGCTGTCGGTCACGCCGAAGTCCTTGACGTCCGCAAGGCCGTCGACCACTGGAAGGCGGACGGTCTCGACCTGGAGCCGATCCTGTTCGTGCCGGAGCTGCCCGAAGGCGCTGCGATGCACTGCACTACGACGCAGGACCACAGCCTCGACCGTGCGCTCGACAACGAGCTGATCGCACTGAGCGCTGACGCGCTCGAGCGTGGCGAGCCCGTACGTGCACAGCTGGAGATCCGCAACGTCAACCGTACGGTCGGCACGATGCTCGGCCACGAGGTCACCAAGCGCTACAAGGGTGCGGGCCTGCCCGAGAACACGATCGACCTGACCTTCACGGGCTCGGCCGGTCAGTCGTTCGGCGCGTTCGTGCCCAAGGGCATCACGCTTCGCCTCGAGGGCGACGGCAACGACTACGTCGGCAAGGGCCTTTCAGGCGGGCGTCTGATCGTGCGACCGCCACGCGACGCGCAGTTCACGGCCGAGGCGCAGATCGTCGCCGGCAACGTGATCGGCTTCGGAGCGACTGGTGGCGAGATCTTCCTTCGCGGCAAGGTTGGCGAGCGGTTCTGCGTACGCAACTCCGGTGCCAGTGCTGTCGTCGAGGGTGTGGGTGACCACGCGTGCGAGTACATGACGGGTGGAACCGTCGTGATCCTCGGAGCGACCGGTCGCAACGTCGCTGCCGGTATGAGTGGAGGCGGCGCGTACGTGCTCGACCTCGACGAAACCCTGGTCAACACCGAAATGGTCGAGCTGCGCCGCGTCGAAGGCGACGCGGCTGCTGCGCTCAAGTCACTGGTCGAAAGGCACTTCGAGGAGACCGGTTCGGTTGTCGCCGAACAGCTGCTCAAGAAGTGGGAGCAGTCGCTCGAGCGGTTCACGGAGATCATGCCGGTCAACTACCGACTCGTGCTTGAGGCACGCGCCGACGCAGAGTCCGAGGGACTGTCCGACGAAGACACGACGACACGAATGATGGAGGTGGCTGCACGTGGCTGACCCACGCGGATTCATCACGACTCCCCGACAGCTTGCACCGCGGCGACCCGTCGAGGAGCGCATCAAGGACTGGAACGAGGTCTACCCGGGAGGTCCCGGCAAGGCGCTGCTCCCGATCATCAGCGAGCAGGCTGGTCGCTGCATGGACTGCGGCATTCCGTTCTGTCACAACGGCTGCCCGCTCGGCAACCTGATTCCCGAGTGGAACGACCTCGTATGGCGCGAGGACTGGGACGAGGCTCTCGACCGGTTGCATGCGACCAACAACTTCCCGGAGTTCACCGGTCGTCTGTGCCCTGCGCCGTGCGAGACCGCGTGTGTTGTGGCGATCAACCGTGACGCCGTGACGATCAAGAACGTCGAGGTCTCGATCATTGACAAGGCATGGGACGACCGTCAGGTCCGCCCCGAGCCGCCTGAATGGCTGACCGGCAAGACGATTGCCGTCGTCGGCTCCGGCCCCGCTGGACTTGCTGCCGCACAGCAGCTGACGCGCGCGGGTCATACCGTCGCGGTCTACGAGCGCGACGACAAGCCCGGCGGACTGCTGCGTTATGGCATCCCCGAGTTCAAGATGGAAAAGATCCAGGTTGAGCGTCGTATCGATCAGATGGAGCGCGAAGGCACGGTGTTCCGTACCGGCGTTCAGGTCGGCGACACGTTGACTGGCTCGCAGCTCCGCGACCGCTATGACGCAGTCGTGCTGGCGATCGGCGCGACGGTTCGCCGTGACCTGCCCGTACCGGGCCGTGAGCTCAATGGCATCCACCAGGCCATGGAGTTCCTGCCTCAGGCCAACCGGGTCGCCCTTGGCGAAGAGGTCGATGGTCAGATCCTGGCAACCGGCAAGGACGTCGTCATCATCGGTGGTGGCGACACTGGAGCCGACTGCCTCGGAACCTCGGTACGACAGGGCGCCAAGTCGATCACTCAGCTCGAGATCCTGCCGAACCCAGGGGAGGACCGTCCGGCGACCCAGCCCTGGCCGACCTACCCGATGATCTACCGAGTCTCGTCTGCACATGAGGAGGCTGGAGATCGCGTCTACTCGGTCTCGACCAAGGAATTCATTGGCGAGGACGGGAACGTGAGCGGCCTGCGCCTGGCTGAAGTCGAGTTCATCGACGGCAAGCTCACTGAGGTCGAGGGCACCGAGCAGGTCATCCCGGCTCAGCTCGTGCTGTTCGCGATGGGATTCACGGGGCCGGAGACCGAAGGCTTGGTCGACCAGCTCGGTGTCGACATCGACGAACGCGGCAACATTGTGCGCGACAACAACTACATGTCGAGCGTTGACGGTGTGTTCGTCGCGGGAGATGCGGGTCGTGGTCAGTCGCTGATCGTGTGGGCGATTGCGGAGGGCCGATCGGCCGCCGCGGGCGTCGACGCGTACCTGTCAGGCTCAACAAGCCTGCCTTCTCCGATACCTCCGACGGCCCGTCCGCTCACCGTCTGAGAATAAGTTGCCGCAAACCACAAAGTAACTCGCGGGTAACCACACCAACTCGATAGGTTGATTCTGTGCGTAGAGCAAAGATCGTCTGCACCCTCGGTCCAGCGGTCGCGGGTGCAGAGAAGATCCTCCAGTTGGCCAATGCCGGTATGGACGTCGCCAGGCTCAACATGAGCCATGGCGTCCAAGCCGACCACGAGCAGAATTACGAGTGGGTGCGTGAGGCTGCCGACAAGACCGGCAAGGCCATTGCGATCCTCGCCGACCTGCAGGGTCCCAAGATCCGTCTGGGGCTTTTCGCGGCAGGCCCCGTGACGCTCAACGCCGGGTCGACTTTCACGATCACGACGGACGACATCCTCGGGGACGAGACGCGCTGCTCGACGACGTACAAGGGCCTCCCGGGCGATGTGAACGTTGGTGACGAGATCCTGATCGATGACGGCCGTATGCGACTTCGTGCGACCGCAGTGACCAAGACCGACGTCACCTGCGCGGTTGAGACGTCCGGCCCCGTCAGCAACAACAAGGGCATCAACCTGCCCGGCGTGATGGTCAGCGTCCCGGCCATGAGCGAGAAGGACAACGAGGACCTGCGCTTCGCGCTTCGCCTCGGTGTGGACTTCATCGCGCTGTCATTCGTGCGCACGGCGAACGACTACGACGACGTACGCAAGATCATGGACGAAGAGGGCATCGTCGTTCCGGTCATCGCCAAGATCGAGAAGCCTCAGGCCGTCCAGAACCTCGACGGCATCATGGACGCCTTTGACGGCGTGATGGTGGCGCGCGGCGACCTCGGTGTCGAGCTGCCGCTTGAAGACGTCCCGATCGTGCAGAAGTTGATCGTCGAAAAGGCGCGCCGCAACGCCAAGCCGGTCATCGTGGCAACGCAGATGCTGGAGTCGATGATCTCGGCCCCTCGTCCGACCCGCGCCGAGGCATCTGACGTCGCCAACGCCGTCCTTGACGGCGCCGACGCTGTGATGCTTTCTGGCGAGACGAGCGTGGGGGAGTACCCCATCCACACCGTCAACACGATGTCTCGCATCGTCGAGTCGACCGAGGATCATGGCCTGCCGCGCATGGCCGCATTCGTGTGGAAGCCTCGCACCAAGAGCGGCGTCATCTGTCGTGCCGCATCCGAGGTCGCCGAGGCAGTCGATGCTCGCTTCCTCGTCGCGTTCACCACGACGGGCGACTCGGCTCGTCGTATGACGCGCTATCGCTCGCGCGTGCCCGTCATCGCCTTCACCCCCGATCCCAAGGTGCGGTCGCAGCTGGCACTCAGCTGGGGAATCGAGACGTTCCTCGTGCCTGAGGTCAAGCACACCGACGACATGGTGCTGCAGGTCGACAAGGCTCTGCTCGAGATTGGTCGCTGCGGCGAAGGCCAGCAGGTCGTCATCGTCGCTGGTAGCCCTCCCGGCATCCCCGGTTCGACCAACGCCCTGCGCATCCACAACATGGGCGACGCCATCAACCGCGTCGCGCCCGCCTACGGCGACCCGCAGGGCTGACTCGCTGTTCCTCGGTTGGTCAGCGCGTCCTACCCGCTCATCTAAGTTGGGTGATCCAACCGTCGGCGGCTCCCGGCAGCGGCGCGACAACTCCCGCGAATCCAACGAGTGCGGTGAGTTCGTCTGGGGGTAGCGGTCGGCTGAACAGGAAGCCCTGAGCGCTCGAGCAGCCGAGTTCCCGCAGCATCTCGAGCTGTCTTGTGGTCTCGACCCCCTCGGCGATGGTGTCGATGCCGAGTGACTGCGCCAGGGCGATGACCGACTGCACGATCGCCCGGTCCTCGTTGTTGCCGCCGAGCCCTTCGACAAACGAGCGGTCCACCTTTAGCGCATTGACGGGAAAACGTTTGACGTAGCTCAGGGAGCTATAGCCGGTTCCGAAGTCGTCGATGTGCAGCCCGACGCCTACCCCCTTTAGGCCGCGCAGCACCGCCACGGTGTCCTCTGCATCGCGCATGAGCACGCCCTCGGTCAGCTCGAGCGCCACGCGCGCAGGATTGACGTTGGTGCGCTCCAGTACCGCTGCTACTCGGGTGACGAGGTCGGGACGGGCGAACTGCAACCCGGACATGTTGATTGACATGGTCAGCTCTGAGTTGCTCCCCTGCCACGCGGCGAGCTGCTGGCAGGCATGCTCCAGCACCCAGTCGTCGATTTGTACGACCAGTCCGATCTCTTCCGCGATGGGTATGAACTCACTGGGAGGCACCAGACCGCGGATCGGGTGCTGCCAGCGCACGAGGGCTTCGACCCCGGTTACTCGTCCGGTAGCCAGCTCGACGATGGGCTGGTAGTGCAGAACCAGCTGGTCGTCGCTCACCGCGTGTCGAAGCTGTTGCTCGGTCTCGTGACGATCTATCGCCTCGTCACGCATCTCGTCGGCGAACACTACTGAGCGATCCCGACCACTCCGCTTCGCGCGGTACATCGCGGCGTCGGCGTCCCGCAACAGGGCGCTGGGACGGTCCGTGACGCTACGGGACACCGCGATTCCGGCACTGACTGTGACGGTCACCTCGCTGTCCTGCACCGAGATAGGGCGATTCGTCTCGCTCTGCAAGCGCTCGGCGATCATCAGGGCCTCGCCGTCGTGAGCGAGTTCCTCGCTGAGGACGACGAACTCGTCCCCGCCGAACCTGGCGACTGTGTCGCCGGGACGTAGCACCGCACCGAACCGCTTGGCCAGCTCGAGGAGTACCTCGTCGCCGGCCTCGTGCCCGAGGCTGTCGTTGATGACCTTGAAACGGTCGACGTCGATGAATATCACGCACAGCGGCCCGTTGCGTCGGGGTAGGCCAGCGACGGCTTGGGTCAGCCGGTCGACGAGCAGAGCTCGGTTGGGCAGGCCGGTGAGGCTGTCGTGGAGCGCCTCGCGGACGAGCTGCTCCTCCATCTGCTTGCGCTCGGTGATGTCCCAGCAGATTCCCATCATCCGGACGGGGTTGCCTTCGGCGTCTGCGACTACCTCGCCCCAGCTTGCCAAGGTTCGCACCTGACCATCCGGCCACCTGATGCGTTCCTCCATCTCGAAGGGCTCGAGGGTTTGCAGCGACCGCTGGTGAACGGCAACAACGTGCTCACGGTCCTCCGGTTCGATCATCTCGAGGAAGCGCTCGTAGCTGGCGTTGAACGACTGCGGCTCGCGCCCGTAGATGCGGTAGAGCTGGTCGCTCCATACGTTCGTGTTGGTGGCGATCTCGAAGTCGTAGCTCCCCACATGAGATATGCGCTGCGCCTCGATCAGCCGCCGCTCGCGCGTCAATAGGTCCGTTTCGCGCCGATCGCGAGCAAGAGCAACGCTGAGCACCTCTCCGACCTGATGTACGAAGGTGGCTTCCCCAGGGCTCAGCTGCCCATACGCATGGAGTGCGCCGATCGTCACGCCGTCCTCGTCGAGAAGGAGGGCGACGACACCGTCGGATGATGGGGCGATCTCAGACGCCTCGTTGGTCTCGGGCAGTGCCTCTCCGTAGGCTGCCCGGAGTGTGAGGTTGGAGGGCCCCGGTGCGGTGAGATACACGCCGACTTGAGTCGTCTTCGGAAGTTCGCCGAGCAGCTGGACGCCCTGGGTCAGGACGTCCTGCACCGAGATGTCGGCCACAGCCAAGTTGCGTAGCGCTTCCATTCGCTCCAGGCCCGCCTGCAGCCGCAGCACTTTGCCCCTCATACCAACCATGCTGATCCTCAGTTCTCCCATAACCAGTATCGGGGGCGATCCCGGCCACGGCATGGCTCATCCGGACCAGATGTCATTTCAGGCGACTGAGGGGTTGGATCCAGCGCAGGTCACATGACTGCGCCGACAAGTCGACACGGGTCACCTCAGGTCGCGCCCGCCTACGGCGACCCGCAGGGCTGACTCTTCGTTCGATAGGGTTGTACCGCTGCTCGTCCTGGTATCCCAACGGCAGAGGAAATCGGCTCAAACCCGATCCAGTGTGGGTTCGAATCCCACCCAGGACACCCATGCCGACCTGTGTCAGTGGCGACACCGACGATGAAGTCATGCACTCAGCGCACGTGCGCCGCGCAGCCGTTCAGCTCCTGAACGATGGCGCCACTCTCTCCGAAGTGAGCAGGGAGACCGGCATCTCGCGGTCGTCATTGAGGGATTGGCTCGCGTCATCTGTGGTCGAACTCGATCGTGAGTGCCCGCGATGCGGCGAGGGGTCGTTGGGGCCGGCTACGTACGCCAGCCTGCTGGGCTACTACCTCGGAGACGGAACTATCTCTCGCGCAGCACGGACTCACACGTTGCGTATTTCCTGTGACACGAAGTACCCCAGGATCATCGAGGATGTGACCGCCCTGCTCGAAGCGGTGCATCCGGCTCGCCCGGTGTTTCACGTGCATGCACCAGGCGTGATTGTGGTGCAGTCGAGCTGGAACCATTGGCCGTGCCTGTTTCCTCAGCACGGTGCTGGACGCAAGCACGAGCGCGAACTCGGAATGCAGGCATGGCAATGGGAAATCGTCACTGACCGCCCCGCCGACTTCTTGCGTGGGATGTTCCATTCCGACGGGTGTCGGGCCAAGAACTGGACGCGCAGCCTGGTCGCGGGCGAGATCAAGCGGTATGAGTACCCCCGATGGCATTTCACCAACGAATCGACCGAAATCATGGGCTGGTGTCAGCAGGCGCTAGACCTGCTGGGGGTGTCATGGCGGCAGTCGCGCCCGGACACGTTGTCGGTGTCTCGCCGCGACGCGGTCGCGCGACTCGACGCTGTCATCGGCCTCAAGACCTGAAGCGATAGCCTGCACACGTGTCCAGTCCCGCCTCCGCACCTCGTGTCGTGATTGCCGAGGACGAGGCTCTGATCCGACTCGACCTGGCAGAGATGCTCGCCGAGGAGGGGTACGTCGTCGTCGGCCAGGCAGGGGACGGCGAAGCCGCGATCGCCCTGGCGATGGAGCACCGTCCCGACCTGGTCGTGATGGACGTCAAGATGCCCAAGCTCGACGGGATAGCGGCCGCATCACAGATCGCCGCAGCGCGCATCGCTCCTGTCGTGATGCTCACGGCGTTCAGCCAGCGCGAGCTCGTCGAGCGCGCTCGTGACGCCGGCGCGATGGCATACCTCGTGAAGCCGTTCTCGAAATCTGACCTCGTGCCCGCAATCGAGATGGCGATGAGCCGTTTCGCCGAGATCACCGCCCTCGAGAAGGAAGTCGGCGACCTCACCGGGCAACTTGCCACCCGCAAAGTCGTGGAGCGCGCGAAGTCATTGCTGCAAGAGGCGCTGAGCCTCACTGAGCCTGAAGCATTCAGCTGGATTCAGCGCACAGCCATGGATCTGAGGATCCCGATGCAGCAGGTTGCGCAGGCTGTCATCGACCATGGGCCGGGATTGCAGCAAGCGGCGGAAAAAGACAACTGAGACGCTCAAAACGGCCTTGGTTACAACTCGATGACGTTGTCTCTCAACCTGAGAACTCCGGTGCAATTGCACCCCGCTGCGACTACGTTCGGACATACATTGACGCTCCCTGGCACTCGAGTGCCTTGGACTCTCTATTTATCCGGAGGATTGATGAAGCGCAGTAACAGGACATATCGTCTTGCTGCCGTTGCAGCAGCAGGAGCACTCGTGCTCGCTGCCTGTGGTGGAAGCGACGACAAGAGTGAAGGTGACGCGCCCGCCGCCAAGGGAGACGGCGTACTGACCATTGGTCAGCTCCTCCCGCAGACCGGCAGCCTTGCGTTCCTCGGCCCGCCCGAGTTCGCTGGTGTCGACCTTGCAATCAAGGACATCAACGCAGCTGGTGGCGTGCTCGACAAGGACGTCGTAGGCGTCAAGGCCGACTCCGGCGACACCGATTCCGGTATCGCTCCGGCTGAGACTGACAAGCTGCTCAAGGCCAAGTCCGACGTCATCGTCGGTGCCGCCTCCTCGGGCGTCTCGCTGACGGTCATCGACAAGATCATGTCGGCCGGCTCGATCATGTTCTCGCCCGCCAACACGTCGACTGCGTTCGACGAGGGCGACTACTCCAAGCCTGACCTGTACTTCCGTACGGCACCGTCGGACATCCTCCAGGGCGCCGTGCTTGCCAATCTCCTCGTTGAGGACGGACGTCAGAACGTCGCCATCCTGGCTCGCCAGGACGCGTACGGCGAGACGCTGGCGAAGGAAGTCAAGAAGAACCTCGAAGACGCCGGCTCCACGGTCGCCGCTTCGGTGCTCTACGACGAGAAGAACGGTCCGGGCGACACCCAGATCACCGAGATCGCCGACGCCAAGGCCGACGCTGTCGTCCTGATCGCGTTCGACGAGACCACGACGATCGTTCCCAAGCTGATCCAGGCTGGCGCCGGCCCGAAGGACGTTCCGACGTACTTCGTCGATGGCAACACGTCTGACTACAGCGAGACTGGTTCCAAGCAGCTTCCCGCGGGAACGCTGGAGGGCACCAAGGGCACGATTCCCGGCGCTGACTCGGGTGACGACTTCAAGAAGCGTCTCCTCGAAGTTGACCCGAAGCTGAAGGACTACTCCTATGCCGGAGAGTCATACGACGCCACCATCCTGTCGGCACTTGCAGCCATTGCTGCCGGTGACGACGCTGGTGAGTCGGTTGCCAAGGAAATGATCAACGTCAGCACCGGTGGCGAGAAGTGCACCACGTTCAAGGAGTGCGCGGATCTGCTCGCGGACGACAAGGACATCGATTACGACGGAGTCTCCGGCGAGATCGAGCTTGGTGACACGGGTAGCCCGACGGCTGCATCGATTGGTATCTACGAGTACGACGCCGAGAACAAGATCTCGCCCGTCAAGTACATCAAGGGCAACATCTGATCCGAAGGATCAGAACAGCCTGAACAGGTTGGGCCCCCGGTGCTTCGGCACCGGGGGCCCTTCTGATTCCGCTGAGGCCGGCTGCGGCCGAACGGGAAGGCACGCTAGCGAAGCGGTGGGGGACGCGTCGCGCGGCCAAGCCGCCACGCTGCGAAGCGTGGTGAGGTGAGCGCCCAACGCTAGAAGAGCAGCACAGCAGAACGCCCGGCACCTATGGGTGCCGGGCGTTCCAGGTGCTTGGTGTCAGTCTTCCTTCTGGCCGAGGGTTCCTAGGTATAGCTCGATGACTTTGGGATCGTTGACCAAGGACTTGCCGGTGCCTGAGTAGGCGTTGCGGCCCTGGTCCAGCACATAGCCGCGGTCACAGATCTGCAGGCAGCGACGGGCGTTCTGCTCGACCATGATGACCGAAACGCCGGCTTTGTTGATGTTGCGCGTCTGGACGAAGACCTCATCCTGCAGGACGGGGGAGAGGCCAGCGGAAGGCTCGTCGAGCAGGAGCACTGCGGGATCCATCATCAGCGCACGGCCCATGGCGACCATCTGGCGCTCACCGCCTGACAGCTGCCCAGCACGTTGCTTGCGACGCTCACCGAGGCGGGGGAACAGGTCGGTGACGAAGCCGAAGCGTTCGTTGAACTTCTTGGGCTGCTGGTAACAACCCATCTCGAGGTTCTCCTCGATCGTCAGGCTCGGGAACACGTTGTTGTTCTGCGGAACGAAGCCGATGCCCTTCGACACGAGCTGGTCAGCGCGCTGGCCAGTGATGTCGTTGCCGTTGAGCAGAACTGTTCCTTCGTGGATCTTGACCAAGCCGAACAGGGCTTTGAGCAGGGTCGACTTGCCGGCGCCATTGGGACCGATGATGCCGACAAGCTCACCCGGCTGGCAGTAGAGGTCAGCACCGTTCAAGATGTTGACGCCGGGCAGATAGCCGGCGATCAAATCGTCTGCGCGAAGGACGGCGCCCTCGGCGCTCGCGAGGTGCTTGTCGCGCTCGGCTGACTGTGCAGTGTCGGTCATGACTGTGCCTCCTCGTCGAGTTCGGCTTCGGTGAGTTCTTCGAGCTCCTCGATGTCGATCTCGGTGATGTCGGTGTCGTGGTGGGCGCCCAGGTAGGCGTCAATGACGCGCTGGTCGGCCATCACGGACTCGGGAGTGCCCTCGGCCACGATCTGCCCCTGGGCCATGACGATGACCCAGTCGGAGATGTCGCGAACCATGTCCATGTCGTGCTCGACGAACAGGACGGTACGTCCCTCGTCGCGCAGCGACTTCACGTGGCCCAGAAGAGACTGCTTGAGTGCCGGGTTGACGCCGGCCATGGGCTCGTCGAGCATGATCAGCTCGGGATCGACCATCAGGGCGCGAGCCATCTCGAGCAGCTTGCGCTGACCACCGGAGAGCGACCCGGCGAAATCCTCGCGCTTGGCGTCAAGCTTGAACCGCTCCAGCAGGGCGTCGGCACGCTTGGTGACCTCGTCCTCCTGTGCGCTCCACAGGCTCTTGAACGGTGCGGACCAGAACTTTTCACCACGCTGTCCGGTGGCACCGAGCAACATGTTGTCGATGACCTTGAGCTTGGAGAGCACCTTGGTCAGCTGGAACGTACGGACCATGCCCAGACGGGCAACCTTGAAGGCGGGCACCTTGCCGAGCTGCTTGTCGTTGAACGACCAGCTGCCCTCGTCCGGCACGTCGAAGCCAGTGAGCAGGTTGAAGAGTGTCGTCTTGCCGGCACCGTTGGGGCCGATCAGTGCTGTGATGACACCTCGCTGGATCTCGATGTGGTCGACATCGACAGCCTTGAGGCCGCCGAACGTACGGACGATGTTGCTGCCCTTGACGATCGGATCGGGCTTGGGGGCACCGGGTTCGTTGGCAACGCCCTCGAGTTGCTTGCGTGCTTCGCTGAGTTCAACGGGCATCGATTGCGATCTCCCTTCGGTCTCCGAAGATCCCCTGTGGTCGGAAGATCATGAGGAGCATGAGGCCCAGCCCGAGCAGGATGAAGCGGATGAGGCTGGACTGGGTGTTGGTCATGATGAAGTCGGGGATCAGCGGGTCCGCGCCCGCGGTGGCCTGGCCGAAGAACGAGCCCAGACCGGCGATCAGGAACCAGAACACGATGGACCCGACAACCGGTCCGAGCACTCGCGCCGCGCCACCGATCAGGAGAGCTGCGTAGGCGTAGAACGTGAACGTGGTGTTGAAGTCGGTCGGAACTGCCGAGCCCTGCTTGAGGATGTGATAGATGCCGGCGATGCCACCGAAGAGGCCACCGAGGACCAGGGCCTGCATCTTGTAGGCGAAGACGTTCTTGCCCAGCGAGCGCACGGCGTCCTCGTCCTCTCGGATCGATCGGAGCACACGACCCCATGGGCTGCGCATGAGCGACCAGACGAGGATGCAGCCCAGGGCGACGAGCGACCAGCCGACCGTAATGTTCCACATATCGCCCCTGCTGAACGACACGAAGCCGAGGTCGACTCCGTCGCCATAGGGATTGAGGTCCTTGTATGTGCTCGCGAACCCCGTCAGTCCGTTGGATCCGCCGAAGGTGTCCTTGAACTCCACAGCACCGAAGATAAGTCGCAGGATCTCCGACGTGGCGATCGTGACGATGGCGAGGTAGTCGGCGCGCAGGCGCAGCGTTGGCACGCCCAGCACGAGCGCCAGCACGACCGAGCCGACGAGGCCGATCGCGACGGCGAGGTAGAAGTTCAGGTCCCAGGTGACGACGCTGACGGCGAGGCCGAAAGCGGCGATCGACATGAAGCCGGCCTGACCGAAATTGAGCAGTCCGGTGTAGCCGAAGTGGATGTTGAGGCCGATGGCCGCAAGCGCGAAGACGATGGCCTGGGGGCCGAAGGCCGCTGAGAAGGCGGCGTCGATGACTGTTCCGAAGTCCATGATTCCCCCTTAACCGATCCGCTGAGCTTTGCCGAGGATTCCCTGAGGTCTGACGAGCAGAATCAGGATCATCACGAGTAGTGCGCCGACATCCTTGATGGACGCCGGAACTGGGTGCCAGCCGCCGATCGACAGAACCGGCGCGACCTCGACCATCAGGCCGATGACCAGCGATCCGAGTAACGCGCCCCAGATGGTGCCGAGTCCACCGAGGGTGACCGCGGCGAACACCAGCAGAAGGATTTTGAAGCCCATTTGGAAGTTGACCTGCTGGTTGACGGCCAGAAGCACGCCTGACAGGCCTGTGAGGGCGGTGCCGAGGATCCACACCGAGGAGATCACGCCGTCGACCCGCATACCGGAGGATGCCGAGAGGGCGGGGTTGTCGGACACGGCTCGCATGGCCTTGCCGAGGCGAGTACGCATCAGGGCGATGCAGGTGACCACCAGCGTGACGATCGAGATTCCGAAGATCGCCACCTCCTTGTTGGACAGGGCGATCGGACCGTAGTCGGTGCGGCCCTGGGCGACGTACTGGCTCAGCGTCTCGGTGCTGCTGCCCATCCCGTACTGGAACAAGCTGCGCAGGAGAAGGGCGAAGCCGATCGAGACGATCATCATGGCGATCAGGCCCGTCCCGCGGCTGCGTAGAGGCCGCCACAGTCCGCGGTCCTGCAGGAATCCGAACAACGCCGAGGCGAGGACCGCCAGGATGCCGGAGACGATCACCGAGAACCCGAGCCCGCGGTTGAACGCGAGGGTCATGATGCCGCCGAAGGTGATCAGCTCGCCGTGAGCGAAGTTGGTGAGCCCGGTCGTACCGAAGATCAGTGACAGACCCAATGCTGCGAGGGCAATGATCAGTCCGTACTTGAGGCCCGAGGTCACCGCGTCCGTCATCTTGCTGCTGAACGACGCCGCCTTGTTGACGACTGCGCCGATCTGGAACTGCACGAAGTTGCTGCCGCCCAGTCGAGCTGTGATGGTTTTGGTGGCCTCTCCCTTGCCGCTGAGCTTGACGCCCTCGGGGAGGGTGTCGGGATCGAGCACCACGAGGTACTTGCCGTTGCTCGGGATCGCAATGCTGACGCGTCCGGCCTTGTCGGTCACCTGGGTGCCGAGCTGCTCGCCGTCCTTGTTGTCTGCGAAGACCGTGAGCGTGACGCCGGGAACCGCTGTGGGCTCACCCTTGCCCTCGTTGACGTCTCTCAGCGTGACGGTGATGTTCTGACCGTCGATGATGGGATTTTGCTCCGGGATTTCAGCGCCCGCCGAGGGGGTCGGGGTGGGTGTCGCCTCAGCCATGGCCGGAGCCGGACCAAGGAATATCGACACTCCCACTACTGCTGCAAGTAGGGCCGCGAGTCGCATTCGCACGCAAGTACTCCTGTCGGCATTGCCTGATTGTTCTGAGTGATCCTCGGACTATAGCCAACCGACGGAGCATCGCGGCCCCCGTCACCCCCATCCGAGGTAACAGTTAGGTTGCGATCGCTCGAGCGTTAGTGAACCGCGATCGCGATCTGGCACAGCAAGGGCGCGATGACCAGCGCGGGGAGCAGATCGGCCACCGGAATAGCCTTGAGATTGAGCAGCCTGAACGCGACTCCGACGAGAATCAGACCGCCGGTGGCTGTGATCGCGAGCAGGTGCGCATCGGGCAGGAATGACCCCAGGAGCGCACCCAGTGCCGTGAGCGATCCCTGGATGACGGCGATCGACAAAGCAGACAGCATCACGCCGATTCCGAACGATGCTGCAAACGCGAGCGAGGCAAAGCCGTCCAGCACAGCCTTGAGCAGGAGCTGATCGGCACCATTGCCGAGTCCTTCGTTGATCGAACCGAGAATCGTGAGCGGGCCGACGCAGAACACGAGCGAGCTGATGACGAAGCCTTCGACGAAGCGTTCGCGCCCGACCCCGACGGGGGGTGCCTCCGCGTCCGCTTCCAGGATGCTGGGAACGTCAGGTGCAGGCGGGCGTAGGGAGCCACGTCGTACGAGGTGCTGTTGCAGCCAACCGCCTGCGTCCTCGAGACGATCCTCGAGACGGGCCCACGAGCCGAGAATCCCGCCGATGACCAATGCCCCCAGCACGATCAGCACGGGTGCGCTGTCGCCCACAGCGTCGATGAGTTCTGGATCCGACACCGCGAATGCGGCTTGGGCGGCGATCAGCAGGGTGACCAGACCCAGGGCAGAGGTGACGGTCGAGCGGACGCGTTCGCTGAGTCGGTGTCCGATCAACAGGCCGAGGCCCGAGCCGACGATCACCGTCGCGACATTCGTCAGCGTGCCGAACCCGGTGAACATGTAGGGTCTCCCTCGAAACTCGATTGGCAACTTTCAACTAAGGCAGCAGGCGCCCAGCGGTAGTGTGTCATTCACGCTGGCTTCGCCCGGTGTCACGGACAGAATCAGGATCCTATGTCTGCCAGAACCCCCATCGTCCTGCGGGACGCTGATCGAGACGACGCAGCAGCGCTCATCGCGTTGTGGTCAGAGTGTGCCGCGGCCAGTCTCGATGAAGGTTCTGAAGCATTCACGCAGCAGGCGTTGTGGCGTGAGCCCGGAGTAGCCGAGGCTTCTGCTGCACTCGACATCAACCTCGGGCAGCCCAACAAGCGCATAGTCGTGGCGGTCGCCGATGACGAGATCATCGGAGCGACCGTTTTCTCTGTCAACACCTTGACGCCCATCAGCCTCACCCGCGTCCTGATCGTCACCGAGATACAGGTCTCGCCACGCTTCCGTCGTCGTTCGGTCGCCTCGATGCTGCTGTCGGCGGCCGCCCACCACGGCGAGGACCACAACTGCGAGATCGTGGTCGCGTCGATTCCGGTGCACTCGCGCGAACCACAACGCTATCTCGCCAAGATCGGGTTCAACCAGATCGCGATCGTCCGAGCGATCCAGGCCAGCAAGCTTCGCTCGCGTCTCTCGGGCAAGGCCACGAACTCCCGCGACACTGGCAAGCTCATTGCCGTACGCCGGACACTTCGCCGCCGTCAGGTGGACGCGCACGGCGTCGGTACCCGTCGCTGAGTGTCCGCGTCGTGATCTAGAGTCGCCGGTGTGGACCGCCTCCTTCTGATCGACGGTCATTCCGTCGCCTATCGCGCCTTCTTCGCCCTCCCTGTCGAGAACTTCTCGACCACGACGGGACAGAGCACCAATGCGGTGTTCGGGTTCACCTCGATGCTGATCAACGTGCTTCGCGACGAGAAGCCCACGCACGTCGCAGTGGCCTTCGATGTGTCACGTCAGACATTCCGCCTGGAGCAGTACGCGGAGTACAAAGGCAACCGATCGAAGTCGCCGCCTGAGTTCAGTGGTCAGATCCCGCTGATCAAGGAGATCCTCGACGCGTTGCACATCCAGACGTTCGAGAAGGTCGGCTTCGAGGCCGACGACATCATCGGCACCCTGTCGACGCGTGCTGAGGCCGCAGGCATGGAAGTCCTGATCTGCACGGGCGACCGCGACGCTCTGCAGCTCGTCACGGAGCAGACGACAGTTCTCTACCCCCGCAAGGGTGTCTCCGACCTTGCGCGCATGACACCCACCGCGGTCGAGGAGAAGTACGCCGTCACCCCCGAGCACTACCCGGACATTGCCGCGCTCGTCGGCGAGACGAGTGACAACCTCCCCGGTGTGCCCGGTGTCGGACCCAAGACGGCCGCCAAGTGGATCAACCAGTACGGAACACTCGATGCGTTGGTCGCCGACGTCGACAACATCCCCGGCAAGGCAGGGGAGTCACTTCGAGAGCATCTTGACGACGTCCTGCGCAATCGCCGCATCAACGCGCTGATCCGCGACCTCGACCTTCCGGCCGGACCGGCCGATCTGGGCTTCGACACGGTGTGGGACCGCGAGGCGATCCACACGGTCTTCGACGCGCTCGAGTTCAATGCCCTCCGAGTGCGACTGTTCGAGGCATTTGGTGAGGTCGAACCGCAGACCGAAGAAGGGTTCGACCTCGACGGAGTCAACGTCCCGCCCGGTGCCGTCGCCGCCTGGCTTGATGAGCACTCGAAGCCGGGCGTACGCCTCGGTGTCCACGTGCAGGGTTCCTGGGGTCGCGGCACCGGCGATGTGGTTGGCATGGCCGTCGCCTCCGACACCGCTGCCGCATGGATCAACGTGGACGAGATCACCACAGAGGACGATGCCGCGATCGCTGCCTGGCTTGCCGATCCGCAGCGTCCCAAGGTGCTGCACGACGTCAAGGGACCAGCTCTGGCGCTCGCCGCCCGCGGCTGGTCACTCCAAGGTGTGGCCGCTGACACCGCGTTGTCGGCCTACGTCGTACGACCGGACCAGCGTTCATACGATCTCGCCGATCTTTCGGTGCGCTACCTCAAGCGCGAGCTGCGCGACGACTCCGAGCCGTCGGGACAGCTGACCTTCGACACCGACAATGCCGGAGCTGAGTCCGGGATGCTGCGCGCACGCGCAACACTCGATCTTGCCGCAGTGCTGGACGAAGAAGTCGAGTCGATCGGAGGCACGCCACTGGTCCACGACGTCGAGCTGCCGCTGGTCGCGACTCTGGCCCGTATGGAGCGCGCTGGCATCGCGATCGATGACGCACACCTGATCTCCCTGGAGTCGGAGTTCGCTGCGCGAGCCCATGACGCGGCCTCGGAGGCCTACGCCGCGATCGGCGGCAAGGAGATCAACCTCGGATCGCCCAAGCAGTTGCAGGTCGTGCTGTTCGACGAGCTGGGCATGCCCAAGACCAAGCGCACCAAGACCGGCTACACGACTGATGCCGAGGCGCTCCAGTCACTGTTCGAGAAGACCCAGCACCCGTTCCTCGAGCACCTGCTCGACCACCGCGACGTCACCCGACTTCGTCAGACCGTTGACGGTCTTCGCAAGTCGATCTCCGACGACGGGCGCATCCACACGACGTACGCGCAGACCATCGCGGCGACCGGACGACTCAGCTCCAACGACCCCAACCTGCAGAACATCCCGATCCGTACGGCATCTGGTCGTCGCATCCGCGAGGCGTTCTGTGTTGGCGAGGGCTACGAGACGTTGCTGACGGCCGACTACAGCCAGATCGAGATGCGCATCATGGCGCACCTGTCGGAAGACGCTGACCTGATCGAGGCGTTCAAGTCGGGCGAGGACTTCCACACGGTCACGGCATCAAAGGTGTTCTCGGTGCCCCCCGAAGAAGTGGACACCGAGCTCCGGGCGCGCATCAAGGCCATGAACTACGGACTTGCCTACGGATTGTCGTCCTACGGCCTCAGCGCACAGCTCAACATCTCGACGGGCGAGGCGCAGGGACTCATGGATGACTACTTCTCGAGATTCGGCGGCGTGCGCGACTATCTCCGCGGACTCGTCGACGAGGCGAGACAGACAGGGTTCACCGAGACGATCCTCGGCCGTCGTCGCTATCTCCCCGATCTGGTGAGCGACAACCGCCAACGCCGGGAGATGGCAGAACGTATGGCCCTCAACGCGCCGATTCAGGGATCTGCAGCAGACATCATCAAGGTGGCCATGCTCAACGTCGAGCGCGCGATCGACGCGGCCGGACTCGGCTCACGGATGCTTCTGCAGGTTCACGACGAGCTCGTGTTCGAGGTCGCACCGGGAGAGCTCGATCAGCTGGAGAAGCTCGTACGTGAGCAGATGGCGTCAGCGGCGGACCTGTCTGTGGCACTCGACGTATCCGTGGGCATCGGCAAGACCTGGCACGAAGCCGGCCACTAGACCTGGCTATCGCGGAGCGTCGGTGCGCTCGCCCGGGGCGATCCAGACGATCGCGGCCAGCGCCGCGGCGACGAGCGTCACGGTCACCACCAGTCCCGTGAACCCGACGCCGAGCCCGTACGCCGCCGCGAGAACTGCGGCGACTGCGCCCCACAGCATCACGACGACTCCGTGCGCATGACGTGCCAGCGCGTCAAACACCAGCAGGTGCACGATCGCCAGCAGAGAGCCGGCGAGGGCGAACAGCCACAGGCGGTCAGTCACCTCTTTGTACTGCTCGCCGCCCACCAGGATGAGCGCCACGTGCGGCAGTACGGCGGTGGCGGCGACCGCAAGCGCCCCGAACCCCGCGACAAGCGTCACGGCTCGGAGTCGCGCATGGTGCGTCGTCGCGCGGGCCAGGTCAGGGAACAGGACGACACTGACGAACTGAGGGAAGAACAAAGCTGCCTTGGCCAGAATCAGGCCAGATGCGTACAGGCCACTGTCGTGACCGTCGAAACGGTTGCGGGCGATCAGCGAGTCAAGATTGCTGAGCACGAAGTACGCGAGCAGTGCGTGGGTCGACAGGACCGCCTCGCGCAGCAACGGGCGGCGACTGATCGGGTGGCCACCGTCAGAGTGGCCCAGTAGCAGATTCGCACCGGCGGCGACGGGGACCCACGCGCCGAGCGCGACGCCCACCATGGCTGATGTCGTGGTGGGGGAGACAGCCAATGCGAGCGAGCCTCCGACGATTCGGCCGATGCCGTTGCCGAGGAAGATTGCGGTCAGCGCACCCCAGCGAGACGTGCCCTGCGCGACTCCAGCTTCGGCGCCCATGATCGTGAGAGGGACGAGCGTGGCTCCGCACAGGACGACGGGCCAATAGCTGTCGAGCTTGAGGACGGGGGTCAGGACGACAGTTGACGCGGCGATGATGACGCCTATGCCGATGGCAACCATGACCGTCACGCGAGCGGTTGCGCTGATGATCTGCTCACGCTGCTCGGGATCGACCGCCAGTCGACGTGCCGTCACAGCCTGCAGGCCGAGCGATGCGACATTACCGACCAGGATGATGCCTTGAAGTGCTGTGAGAGCACCGAACTCGTGCGGGACGAGCATGCGCGCAGAGACGATGTTGAAGCCATAGACCGCGAGGTTCATGCCCATCATCCCGGCGGCGACGAGAGTTCCCCCGGTCATCGCCTGCCGATTGGACCTCACCACGGCACAATAGCCGTGGCTCGCCAACGCCACGACGAAAGGGCCAATGTGTCGCA
>JAKFCR010000384.1:0-9688 GCA_036676545.1 Aeromicrobium sp.
TCGATCAGCGCAACGAGTCCGAACATCGCGACGACGCCCGCCAGGAAGAGCGTGAGCGTGCGCTTGGGCCGGGGCAGGTTGGCGCTACGCGTCTTGGGTGCGGCCATCAGTCGTCAGAGCCAGCGGCGGGAGCGGCCGGGATGACCCGGGCGACTGCCTGTCGGTTGACGGTGACCACGGTCTCGGGCGCGATGCGCAGCTCGAGCGTCTCGTCGCCGATCGTGGCGATCTCACCGAAGATGCCGCTCGAAAGCATGACCTTGTCGCCGACTGAGAGCGCATTCTGCGTCTTCAGGAACTCACGCTGACGGGCACGAGCCGGACGAATGATCAGCAGCCAGAAGATGAGGACCAGGAACAGCAGGGGCAAGAAGTCGACCCAGTTGGACACGAGAGTGCTCCAGTACGAGTGTTGTGGGAACCGCCGAGGACGGTCAGGCCAGAGGGGCCAACGGGTAGTTTAGCCGGGCGACCGAGCCACCTTGACCAGGCTCGGAGTTGACCGGCTAATCAGCGTCGAGCGGGAGCTGTTCGGCCGACGCAGGCGCCACCAGACCGAGATGACGCCAGGCGGCTGCCGTGGCGACTCGGCCCCGTGGCGTACGGGCGAGGAATCCGAGCCGTACGAGGAATGGCTCGGCAAGCTCCTCGACGGTCTCTCGCTCTTCGCCCACAGCAACAGCAAGCGTCTGGACGCCGACCGGGCCACCGCCGAAGCTCTTGCAGAGCGCACCGAGGACGGCGCGGTCGAGGCGATCCAGGCCGAGCTCGTCCACTTCATAGAGAGCCAGGGCATCGCGAGCGACGTCATGGTTGATGACTCCCCCGGCGCGCACTTCGGCGAAGTCACGCACTCTCCTGAGCAGACGGTTGGCGATACGCGGTGTGCCGCGCGAACGCGAGGCAATCTCACGACCACCTTCGTCGTTGACCTCGAGATCCAGCAAGCCAGCCGAGCGGTTGACGATGCGGTGCAGCTCGGGTGTGTCGTAGTAGTCGAGCTGCGCGGTAAAACCGAACCGGTCGCGCAGCGGGCTCGGCAGCAGGCCCGCCCGCGTTGTCGCTCCGACCGCCGTGAACGGAGGGATCTCGAGCGGGATGGCGGTCGCGCCCGGACCCTTGCCGACGATGACGTCGACCCGGAAGTCCTCCATCGCCATGTAGAGGAGCTCCTCGGCTGGGCGCGACATGCGATGGATCTCGTCGATGAACAGCACGTCGCCCTCATTGACGCCCGACAGGATCGCGGCAAGGTCGCCTGCGTGCTGGATGGCAGGACCGCTGGTGATGCGCAGAGGTGCGCTGAGCTGGTGCGCGATGATCATCGCGATGGTCGTCTTACCGAGTCCGGGCGGACCTGAGAGCAGGACATGGTCGGGCGTACGACCGCGTGCCACTGCCGCCTCGAGCATCAGTGAGAGCTGCTCACGTACGCGCTCCTGCCCAATCAACTCTTCAAGCGTGCGAGGTCGGAGCGCTGCCTCGAAGGCTCGCTCCTCTGGTCCGGCATCGGCCACGATGGTCTCGAACTCGTCTCTTGAATCAAACCCAGTTTCGTCGTTCATCGGTCCCTCGCCAGCGTGCGGAGTGCTTCGCGGAGCACGACCGAGACGTCAGTCGGCGGATCACCGGCGTGATCGGCCGCGACCTGCTCCAGAGCGGCATCGGCGTCGCGCGCCGACCAGCCGAGCCCGAGCAGCGCTTCGTGGACCTGGTCACGCCATTGTGGCTGACCTGCGGCGACCTTGCTGGTGACACCGACGCGATCCTTGAGCTCGACGACGATCCGCTCGGCACCCTTGCGGCCGATGCCAGGCACCATCGTCAGAGTGGCGAGATCGCCTTGGCCGATGGCGCGACGCAGGCGATCAGGATCGAGTACGGCGAGCATGGCCTGTGCAACCTTGGGTCCGACGCCGCTCGCGGTCTGCACCAGCTCGAACATGTCGCGCTCGTCCGTGTCGGCGAAGCCGTAGAGCGTCATGGAGTCCTCGCGAACCACCATTGACGTCGAGAGCTGCGCCTCCTGGCCGATGCGTAGCTGGGCGATCGTTCCCGGCGAACACATGATCTGCATGCCGACTCCGCCGACATCGATCACGGCCGACGTAAGGGTGACGGCGGCGACCGGACCGCGTACGTGGGCGATCATCGGGCTGCCTTGCCGGAGGCGAGCCGTTGATTCAGTGCTATGGCTTCCTGGAGTCTGTTTTGCGCTCCCCCGCGCCAGATCTGGCAGATCGCCAGTGCGAGGGCGTCAGCAGCGTCAGCGGGCTTGGGAGCCTCGGTCAGGCGCAGCAGTCGGGTCACCATCTGCGTCACTTGCGGCTTGTCGGCTCGTCCGCTTCCGGTCACGGAGGCCTTGACCTCGCTCGGAGTGTGCAGCTGAACGGGAATGCCATGTCGTGCGGCGACCAGCATCGCGATGCCGCTGGCCTGAGCGGTGCCCATGACCGTACGAACGTTGTGCTGGCTGAATACTCGCTCGACCGCCACGATGTCGGGCCGGTGCTTGAGGATGCTCGCTTCGATGCCCTGCTCCAGCAGATGCAGGCGTCGGGACGTGTCGAGGTCCGGCGGCGTGCGGTAGACGCCGACGTCGACCATCGTCAGGGCGCGCCCGACAGACCCATCGACGACCCCGAAGCCGCAACGGGTCAGGCCTGGGTCGATGCCGATCACCCTCATCGGACGAACCTACGAACCGAACGCATGTTCGACAGCCTAGTCGCGCTCCCCTTCAGTCAAGGGGCGACACGCGGGTCATTCGACCTGTGCCATGACCTCGTCTGAGGCGTCGAAGTTGGAGAAGACGTTCTGTACGTCGTCGCAGTCCTCGAGCGCATCGATCAGCTTGAGGATCTTGGTGGCGGCATCGACATCCACATCGACCGTCATGGTCGGCACGAATGAGGCGTCGGCCGAGTCGTAGTCGAGCCCGGCCTCCTGCAGCGCCGTACGTACGGCGACCAAGTCAGTTGCTTCGCTGATGACCTCGAACGTGCCATCAAGGTCGTTGACGTCTTCGGCCCCGGCATCGAGCACTGCGGCCAGGACGTCGTCCTCGTTGGTCTCCCCGCCTTCTTGCTCGGCGGGAACCATGATGACGCCCTTGCGGTGGAACATGTACGACACCGAGCCGGGATCGGCCATCGTGCCGCCGTTGCGGGTCATTGCCGTACGGACTTCCATCGCCGCGCGGTTCTTGTTGTCAGTCAGGCACTCGACGAGCAGCGCGACTCCGCCCGGGGCGTATCCCTCGTACATGATCGTCGTGTAGTCGACGGCGTCCGCGCCGATGCCGCCACCGCGCTTGACCGCACGATCGATGTGGTCCTTGGGGACGGACGACTTCTTGGCCTTCTGGATCGCGTCGTAGAGCGTCGGGTTGCCCTCGGGGTCGGCGCCGCCGATGCGCGCCGCGACCTCGATGTTCTTGACCAGCTTGGCGAACATCTTGCCGCGCTTGGCGTCGACAATGGCCTTCTTGTGCTTCGTGGTTGCCCACTTGGAATGGCCTGACATGACGCTCCCCTTCTAGGACTGCTTGACGAGCTCGACGAAGTAACGATGGATGCGATCGTCACCACCCACTTCGGGGTGGAACGACGTCGCCATCAGGTTGCCCTGCCGAACGGCGACGATTCTACCGGCGGCCTCCCCGGACGCGATCGTGGCAAGTACCTCGACCTTCTCGCTGGCTTGTTCAACCCACGGCGCCCGTATGAACACTGCGTGCACGGGGTCTGCGAGACCGTCGAACTCGATGTCGCCCTCGAACGAGTCAACCTGGCGACCGAACGCATTGCGGCGCACCGTGATGTCGAGACCACCAAGCGTCTCCTGCCCGTCGATGCCTCCCGTGATCCGGTCAGCCAGCATGATCATCCCGGCGCAGGTGCCGAAAGTCGGCATGCCGCCGTGGATGCGCTCCGCCAACGGCTCAAAGAGTTCGAAAGTCCGCGCGAGCTTGTACATCGTGGTCGACTCACCGCCCGGCAGGATCAGGGCGTCGCACCGTGCCAACTCCTCCGGTCGGCGGACCGTGAATGCCGTCAGCCCGAGGTCCGTGAGTACGCGTACGTGCTCGCGAACGTCGCCCTGCAGGGCGAAGACACCGATCGATGGTTGGGCTTGCACTGATCCAGCCTACGAGGGCCTCCGACTGACGACGGTGGCGGCGTGGGAGACGAATCTCCAGGGGATACGCCACCACCGTCGCTCCCTCTCGGATATCCCTCCCGATCGGGTTCAGCGGAGGTGAGATCGATCGCGAGCAGTAGCTCAGCGGTTCGTGCTCCCTCTAGCTTTGCTGCCCATATGAGGCACTCCCATACCTCTGAACAGCAATGGCTAAATCATACGCCCTCGGATGGGTCATTGGCACCAACCAATTCCTAGAATCGGTTGGGGTCCGAGGCTGCCCGCCGCCACGGTCCCGACACAACCCACGCGAGCGCGGCGACCAGAAGGCCTCCGACGAATATGCCGACCGGACCGACCGCAATCCGCAATGGATAGCCGAGCTTAGGAACGGTCCAGAGCACCTTGTCGATCGACGTCTCGTTGTAGACCTGCGAGTCCGGTACGGCATTGCCATCGCCCTTGAGGGTGAACTGGATGCTGCTGCCGTACGGGTCGACCGTCACGACCCGATGGGTGACGCGTACGCCGGCGCGGTTCTCGACGCTGATCACGTCACCGACGGCGACCTCCCCTGCCGATGTGGCACGGGCGATCACCAGATCGCCGCGGTTGATCTCGGGCGCCATCGAGTCAGAGCGGACCACAATCGGCGTCAAGTCGAAGATCACCAGGATCACCGTGGCGACAAGGCACACGGCACCGAGGAATGCCGCTATCGAGACCGGGGTCGTACGAGAGGGCCGCCAGATGCGCACGCGATCGATGCTGTTGCGGACACGGTGTGCCACGACGTCAGTCCCCTGTTCCAACGGTCAACGGAAGTGCATTGGGAGATGCACGGACCCCAGTGTGTCGGATCGGCCTGCCGATATCGGTCTATTGGGTCCCGTCGACGTGCCGCGGGTCAGCGAACGGTCAGGAGTGTCCGCACCTGAAGGCAGCGCCGATGATGATGATGCTCGCGCGCCGGACCGGAGTCGTCGTCGTTGTCGCCGCCACCCACGTGTTGGGGGTGACGAGCCGCGCGCGAACGATCACGTTGTAGTTGGTGTTGGTGCCGATCAGGCCCGTGCTGATGTCGACCGTCACCGTGGCACCCTGTGCGATTCCAGAACCGACGGTGCCGCTCGCGGCAAGGCTGTTGTTGTCGGCTCTGCGCAGTTCCCAGGTGTACTCGTACAGCGCATTCACCTGTGCCCAGGTCACGCGCGCGATGTTGCCGAGAACCAAGAACCCGTCGACGTTGGCGCATGCTGGTTGCGCCTGCGATGTCACGGTGTGTGCCGAGACGGTGCCTGTGGTCATCGTCCCAACGTCGGAGAACGCTGCGGACGTACCAGGGACACCGGGTACGGCGATCCCGACGAGCCCTAACACAGCCAACGCGGTCCCGACGCGGGCCGCTTTGCGGTGTCCACCCCCACGTGTCCCTCGCCTGGGCTTGAACACAAAGAGGAGCAGCGCCGACACTGACGCGCCGACGAGAAAGAGGGCTGCAGGATGACGGGCCCAGCCCAGAGCGTGGCCCAGGTACGGGACGTCCACGAACACCCGATCAACCGACGTGACTTTGTACGTCTCAGCATCGGGTTGCTCATTGGCGTCGCCACGCAACACCAGTTCGCCCGTGCCACCGGACAGCTTCACCGAGACGACTCTGTGAGTGACCCTGGTTCCTGCCGAGTCCCGAACGCTCACTATGTCGCCGACCGCAACGTCCTTCACGGGAGTCTGCTTGGCGAATGCGAGCGCGCCAGCCTGGATCTCGGGGGCCATTGAACCCGAACGGAAAACGAGAGGCGTGATGCCACCGAATGCTGACGCGAGTGCCACGACGATGCAGAGGACACCGAGCATGGCGCCAATGTTCAGCAACATGTTGCGAACGACGCTGGCTGTACGCGATCGCGAAACCTTTCGCGCACCGTCAGTCATGACAGCTGCACCGCGTTGAACACATAGGACGCCGTGCCGGTGGCACCTTGAAGAGAGTTGCCTGCCGATGAGTCGAGCGCAACGATCACGCAGACCGTGGTCGATGCGCCGGAGGCTACGGTGACGCCCGGCGTGTTGATGACAGAGGCCGAGCTTGCGGACAGGGTCACCGAGCTGGTGCCCACAGTGTTTGCCCCGCAGGTCCCGGCGCGGTTGCCGGCGCTGGCGGACCCGGAGTTGGAGGCGGCGCTCGCGCCATATGTCGTGGTGAACCTCAGGCCAGTGGCGAGAGTTCCACTCGCGGTCGCAGTCGCTGAGAACCGGAACCCTGCGGTTCCGTCATTGCGTACAGGGAAGCTGAACGCGACACTCTCCCCCGGGATCAGGCTGGTGGCCGCGAAGTCGGTGTTGTTCCACGTACCTCCCTGGCCGATCAGGGTCGATGCGTTGTTCAGCCGCAGGTCGAGAGACCCGGCTGAGATGTTGCCGGTGGTCATCGTGCCCTGATCCGTCCAGTAGGCCATCGTGCCAACGGCACCGAATCCGAAGACGAGCCCGAGAGACAGCAACGCACGAGTACGGCCGTGTCCGAACCACCCGCGCTTGGTAGCCCGTTGGCCCCGTGGCGCGCTGTGTCGACCGCTAGTCATCGCGCACCCCCCGACGGCGCACGAGCCATACGCCCAGGGTCAGCAAGGCGCCGGCGGCAATGACCAGCCAGCTGGAAATCTGGGCCCCTGTGTCGGGGAGCAAGTCGTTGTCGGAGTCGCCCTCGCCAGCCTGAAGGGCATCAGCGAGCGTCACGGTGAACGTGAGGTCGAGGGTCTTGCTCTGCGACTGATTGGACGAGGCGGGGTCGAAGGTCGCGTTGACCTCCACGTGGACCTCGTCATCTTCGCCCATGCGCTGCTGGCTGAGGCTTTTGCTGGGCGCACCGTTCTCCAGGTCCACCCAAGTCCCGCCGTCGACGCGCGCGCGGAGCTCGATGTCGTCATTGCTGAGCAGCTCGTCGGAGTCGGCGCTTCGCGCCTCGATCACCATCACAGCGTCGGTAGGACCCTGATTTCGTACGTAAAAGGACTCGGTCTCGGAATCACCCGGAACCCACCGAGAAGCGTCATCGAACAGCCCGCCGGGCAGCTCCGAGGCCCACGTGATCCCATCGCGGCTCAAGCCGATCTCATCGGCCGCGTGAGCCGATGCGCTTCCGAGCAGCAGGAGCGTCATACAGGTGAGACAGCGCCACACCGACTTCACGACGCCACCTCCTCCAATGATCTGTGCTGACCCTTGCGCCTGTCGCGCCGAGGGCCGATGAACATGTATGCCGCGTAAAGCGCCAAGAGTCCGGCAACTCCGTAGGTTGCAACCTTGCGCTGGTCGCCCGTCAGGACCTCATTGACATGCCCCAGGTACGGCGCCGAGTACCAAAGCTTTCCCTTGACCTGCACTGGCATGACCGGCAAGGCATCGGCAGCGTCGTTGGCGTCGCCCTGGGTCGTGAAGATCGTGTCGCCACGCAGGCTTTGTCCCACTTTGGTGACCCTGTGCGTCACGACCCTGCGCTTGCCCGACTCGAGCTGGTAGGTGATCACGTCTCCGGCGCGGATCTCATCCGCGTCGATCGGCTTGACCACCACGAGAGTTCCGGGCGGGAGCGACGGCCGCATCGATCCGGTGAGGATCGTGTACGGCGTCGCACCCGTCACCCGAGGTACGAGAACAGCCACAGCGAGCACCGAGACAATCGCCACGATGACGGCCCACGCGACGACCTGGCCGAACCAGGTCGCCACCGGGCGCATCATTGAGGCGTTCAGATCACGGGTGCGGGTCGGCCTGAACGGCGTTGACCACGAGGTCGTCAAGCGCGCTTGTCGAAACGCCCTGCGCATCGTTGTCAGCAGAGGCTCCGTAGGGCCAGGCAACCGTGATCGTGACCGAAACCGGACCGGACACGGATACGGTGCCGCCGCCGGTGAGACCAGCGGTGATGTCAACGGCGTCACCTGAAGTCGTGGCGATATTGAAGGCTGCCTCGGCAGTAGCGACCGACGAGTCGTCAATCTCGACAGTGGCCGAGATGTGATCGCCCGTCATGGTGATGTCGCCGGTGCATTCCTTGGTGATGGTGTCGCCGGGGACGATGAGCTGGACATCAGTGTCCAAGCCCTCGGTCCAGGTTGCATCGCAGTCGAGGTCCGACAGCGTCAGCGTTCCTGCAGTCACTGTTCCGCCGTCGACGTCACCGTCCGCAGTCCAGTAGGCGAGCGATCCCGCACCGCCCAGAAGAAGTACAGCTGCCGCGGCTGCCGCGATGGCGCCCTTGGTAGATCTGTTCATGATGCTCCCTCAGATAATCGATCCCGATCGACATTCGAACGGACTCCCTACCTGAGTGTGACTCCGCAACGGGTCATTCCTGACGGGAATATTGCTCGACGACCAAAAGATGGCTCGTTGTGACTAGTGAACCGACTCAGCAGCCGTCGGCTCTTCCAATCTCGGGCTGGATGGAACCTAGCCATACGACGAGCGAAGCTGGGGGTCCCCCCACGAGCGCAGCGAGTAGGGGGCGGAGCAGGGCGCCCGTGCGAAGCACGGCAGCGGCGAGGCACGAGCCGCTGGAACGGCGAGGTACGAGCCGTGCGCCTTCTACCAGCCGCGATCCGCCAGGCGGTGGGGCTCGGGGATCTCGTCGACATTAATGCCGACCATCGCTTCACCGAGTCCGCGAGAGACCTTCGCGACGACGTCCGGGTCGTCGTAGAACGTCGTGGCCTTGACGATCGCCGCTGCACGCTCGGCCGGGTTGCCCGCCTTGAAGATGCCCGAGCCGACGAACACACCTTCGGCGCCGAGCTGCATGACGAGGGCAGCATCGGCTGGAGTCGCGATTCCACCAGCGACGAAGAGCACCACGGGGAGCTTGCCAGCCTCGGCAACATCCTTGACGAGCTCGTACGGGGCCTGCAGCTCCTTGGCCGCGACGTACAGCTCGTCGTCGCGCAGGGTCTGCAGCTTGCGGATCTCGCCGGTGATCGCACGAATGTGGGTGACGGCGTTGGAGACGTCGCCGGTGCCGGCCTCGCCCTTGGAGCGAATGAACGCTGCTCCTTCGGTCAGGCGTCGAAGCGCCTCACCCAGGTTGGTCGCCCCGCAGACGAACGGCACGGTGAACTGCCACTTGTCGATGTGGTTGGCGTAATCGGACGGGGTCAGGACCTCGGACTCGTCGATGTAGTCAACGCCCAGGCTCTGCAGGATCTGCGCCTCGGCGAAGTGGCCGATGCGAGCCTTGGCCATGACCGGGATCGAGACGGCCTCGATGATGCCGTCGATGAGGTCGGGGTCGCTCATACGGGCGACGCCGCCCTGCGCACGAATGTCAGCGGGTACGCGCTCGAGGGCCATCACGGCCACTGCGCCAGCGTCCTCGGCAATCTTGGCCTGCTCTGCGTTGACGACGTCCATGATGACGCCACCCTTGAGCATTTCGGCCATGCCGCGCTTGACCTTGGAGGTGCCGACCGTTGCTTCGTTGCTCACTGCGTGTCCTTTGGGAAGTACCGGGAAAGTCGTCTCCCAGTCTACTCGTCAGGCGCGC